>JAAYDZ010000073.1 GCA_012728975.1 Bacteroidales bacterium | reverse complement strand
GAAGAATATCAACATCAAGAAGGAGATATCCGCCATAGAACCGCCACTAACTTCTGGTGTCTTTTTGGGTGCTCCCATCTTGATTACCTTTTAAATGAATTACGAATTGCACTCCAGAGAAGTGCTATAATTGAAGCCGCAACAAATACATATGTTACATACAGTGCTGTATCAGTGAATTTGAAGGTGGCTGCTGAAACTTCTTGATTGAGCTCAATAGGAGTACCAGGTGCGAGCAGGTAGCAACCTCCAATCACCACCACTACGCCTGCTATCAGAATAAGAATAGTAATAATACCCTTCTTAGTCTTAAAGGCCTTTGCAAGCGGAAAAATCAATGCAAGAACCGCTCCGATGCCTATAAGCGCGTATGCCCAAAATAGATTGACATCAAGTATTTTGTCTGTCGTGGACCCGGTATGGGTCAGATAAAATACTGCGAGCAATACTATTGATACAGCAAACAGTAAGTATTGGATATACTTTGAATATTTCATAATTGGATGATTAATTCGTTGTTAATAATTGTTTACACTATTGACTGGTCCGAGTATGGTTTATTTCTGATATTTAACCAGAAGGTCAACAAGCGAAATGGAAGCATCTTCCATCTGAACTACGATGGATTCAACCTTAGCAATCAAATAGTTGTAGAACAATTGGAGTATAATGGCAACGATCAAACCACCCACAGTTGTAATCAAAGCAACTTTCATACCTCCCGCTACGAGTGCCGGAGAGATGTCGCCTGCAATCTCGATGGCGTCAAATGCTTGAATCATACCTATAACGGTACCCATGAAACCTAACATCGGAGCAATAGCTATGAAGAGGGTAATCCATGAAAGGCCGCTCTCAAGCTGCCCCATCTGTACGGAACCGTATGAGGTAACTGATTTCTCAACTGCTTCAATGCCTTGGTCAGCACGGAGGAGACCCTGATAGAAAATGCTGGCAACTGGGCCACGGGTATTGCGGCATACATCTTTTGCTTTTTCAATGCCACCCTCTTTGAGTGCTTTTTCTACCTTTGCAACAAGCTTCTTGGTATCGGTTTGTGCAAGGCTCAGTGTGATAATTCTTTCAATAGCAATAGCTAGGCCGAAGATGAGGCACAACAATATTGTTGCCATGAATTCGGCACCACCTTCAATGAATTTCTGCTTGAGGGCCTGGTGCAAGGGCTGGTCAGACTTTCCTGCAGCAAAGGGGTCAACGATTTCTTCGTCATCAACTACGGGAGCTTCTTGAACTTCTTCTGAAATAGCTTCAGGAGTTTCTTCCTGTGCATTAGCTACCTGAAATTGTGCAGATACGGTCATTAGGCCGAGAACTGCCAAAAACATGAAAAATTTTTTCATAAGTTTTGTTTTAATTAATTATTAAACGATGTATTAAATAGTTATTATCTTCTAGTAGTAGAATATCGCGCAATTTAGTTATTTTTTTTTAATAACGATTCATTTATTTGAAATTTCTCCCTTTAATGCTCTTTTCATTTGTAATTTTACCTCCTCATTATCTGAGAATCTACCCAACAGATGGAAGAGTTTGGTCACTGCCGACTCAGTTGTCATGTCATAGCCGCTGATAAGACCACAATCCATAAGAAATGCCCCGTTGGCATAAGCCGACATATCAACACTACCGGCATGACACTGGGTGACATTTACAATAATAACACCTTTATCGACACTTTCTGATAGCATGCGTCCGAACCACTCCATAGAGGGAGCGTTGCCGCTACCGAAACTCTCAAGTACTACCGCCCTGAGTCCCTTTGTGCCAAGTACTGCCTCCACATAAGCGGGTGTGATACCGGGAAAAATCTTAAGGATTGCCACATTGGTGTCCATTTCAGTATAGAGCCGAATACCTTCACCCCATTTTTTAGGGTAGTGAACATATTCACGGTAATATTTGATATGGATACCAGCTTCTGCAAGTACCGGATAATTGGCGGAGCGGAATGCTTCAAAGTTTTCCGCATTGTATTTTGTGGTACGGTTGCCGCGATAAAGGTAATTGTCAAAATAGATGCATACCTCAGGCACCAAAGCGTGACCATCGCTGTCCATAGCAGCAGCAAGCTCAATTGATGAGATAAGATTCTCCTTGCCATCTGTTCGCAGCATTCCTATTGGCAACTGACTTCCGGTAAAGACCACAGGCTTGTCAAGCCGGTCGAGCATAAAACTCAGTGCCGATGCAGAGAATGCCATAGTGTCGGTACCATGGAGTACCACAAACCCGTCATATTTGTCGTAGTTGTTATATATCAGAGTAGCTAGCTCCTGCCAGAAACCGACGCTGACATCAGATGAATCTATGACCGGGTCAAAGGAGTGTGAATCAATATGGTAGCCGAACTTTTTGAGTTCAGGCACCTCTTCGGTAATTTGTTCGAAGTTGAAGGGTTTCAGAAGCAGAGATTCAGGGTCCTGTTTCATTCCGATTGTGCCTCCGGTATAGATCAAAAGTATCGATTGGCTCATAGTGAAAAAAGTTTTCTTGCGTTATTTGTGGTGATTGTTGCAACAGTTTCAACAGGAACACCCTTGATCCTGGCAATCTTATCAGCAATATGGACTAGATAGGAGCTTTCGTTGCGTTTACCGCGGAAAGGGACCGGAGTGAGCCATGGAGAATCGGTTTCAAGCACAATATCATTGAGTGAAACCTTTTCCAATGTAGCAGCGACTCCTGCATTTTTGTAGGTGGAAACGCCACCTATACCAATTTTGAAGTCTCCATACCGTAGAATCTGCCTATAAGTCTCGTAGCTTCCTGAAAAGGCATGGAATACACCTCTGAGGGGGATTCCTCGCACATCCAAGAAGACTTTGAATATATCTTCGGTGGAATTTCTCAAATGTATGATTACGGGGAGGCCAAGGTCGGCGGCGAGCTCCAACTGTTCTGCAAATACCTTTGTTTGTTGAATAAGATAATTTGTCGACCAATATTTGTCAATACCGATTTCTCCGATGGCGGCAAAATGGCGGTCACGAGCATGCTCTTTTACAAATGCAAGTTCCCTCTCCCAATCTTCGCCAACGGAGGTAGGATGCAGTCCGATGCAGGGGGAGAAGAGGTCAGGACGATTATCCGCAAGAGCGATCATTGCCTCGTATGCGGAAATGTCGATACCGGGGAGTATACAATGGCTCACACCGGCATCTTCCATCCGTTGAATCACTTGTGGTATGTCTTCGCTGAAAGCTTTGTCGTACAGGTGTGCGTGGGTGTCTATGAATTCCATCATAAACTACAAAGTTATGGAAAATAATCAAGCAATAGAATACTTGTCTCCCATAATTTGCACTATTTTTCCTGAAATTTCGAGTTGGAGTAGTTCCGTTGAGAGATCTCTTAGAGGAATGCCTGTACGTCCTTCAATCTGCTCCGCTGTCAGTGAGTCTCTATCCTTTAGGGTACTGAGTATTGCACGTGCATTGTTGCTGGTAATGCCGTCGAAGAGATCCTGAGAGATCTTTGTTCGTTTTCTTCTCTCCCTCCAGCCCATAGATGCGCTGATGGTGCCGGGATTTGTGACTATTCTGGCGGATTCCCGCTCGATAAGGGTATTGCAGCCTTCAAAGGAGTCATCTCCAATTCGGCCCGGGATTGCATAGATTTCGCGTGAGTAAGAGGATGCGAGTGAGGTGGTGATCAGACCGCCTCCTTTTGAGTATGACTCTACAAGAAGTACTGCGTCCGCCATACCTGCAATAATCCTGTTTCTCTTTATGAAATTGACCCTTATTGCCTCGCAGCCACGGTAAAAGTCGGTGATGATGCCACCCTTTTCCAACATCTCTTCAGCCAGACTCCGGTGTTGTTGTGGATATATGATGTCAATGCCGGTAGCCATGACACCAACTGTAGGGAGTCCATACTCCATTGCGGCGCGGTGCGCAGTTGCATCTATACCATATGCAAGTCCGCTTATCACCAAAGGTTTGCTGGATGAGGCGAGCTCTTCTATTACCTTGCGACAGCTGTTCTTGCCATAGTAAGAGGCTTTACGTGTGCCGACTACTGAGATTACCCTGCGAGCGTTGAGGTCAGCCTTCCCCTTGTAATAGAGTAGGATAGGGGCATCGTAACACTCCCTAAGCCGATAGGGGTAGTGCTGATCGGTGATATAGAGTGTCTGTACTTTGTTTGCTCGCGCCCAGTCTATCTCTTTCTGTGCCCAGTCCAGTAGTGCCGGATCAGTGAGAGCCTTGACTATCTCCTTGTTGAACGGTAGCATCTCACTGAGTTCTTCTTTATTGAGTTTGAATAATTCGCCAATATTGCCCAACCTTTCTATGAGTTGGAGCGCGACTGCAGGTTTATAGGCGAATAGTTTACTTAAGGCAGCGGCGTAAATGTAAAAATCATACTCCATAACAGCTTTTTTGTCGCTAAATTATGGAGTATGATTCTATTTTGGATGCTTAAAAGACAATTTTAAGCAGAGAATGAGTAAATAATTTCCCTATGTTATATAATTAAAATTGCATCTCCATATGTGCCAAAGCGATAGCCCTCTTCCATAGCAACCTTATAGGCATTCATTACATTGTCATAACCTCCAAATGCAGCTGCATTCATTAGCATTGTGGATGAGGGGAGATGGAAATTAGTGATTACGGCATCAGGAATAGAGAATTTGTAGGGTGGAAAGATAAATCTGTTTGTCCACGTGTCAAGCTCCTTGATTTCGTTTTGTGTAGTGACATAGGTCTCAAGTGCGCGTACAGTAGTGATACCTACTGCAAACACCCTATGGCCGTTGGCCTTTGCCTTGTTGACTTTGGTAGCGGTTTCTTCAGATATGACCACCTTCTCAGAGTCCATTTTGTGCTTAGAGAGGTCCTCCACATCCACATTGTGGAAGTGGGCATTACTCATATAGAGTGTAAGGAAAGTGGTGTCGACATCCTTGAGTTCCATTCTTTTGAAGAGGATTTTGCTGAAATGAAGACCGGCTGCAGGGCAGGCAACAGCACCTTCATTCTTGGCGTAGATGGTCTGGAAGCGTTCGGTGTCGCACTCTTCAGCTCTTGTGCGTATCCATTTGGGAATAGGTAACTCCCCGAGCTGTAAGAGTGTCTGTTTGAACTCTTCGTAGGTGCCGTCAAACAGGAATCTCAAAGTACGGCCTCTGGATGTTGTGTTGTCTATGACTTCAGCTACGAGGGAGTCATTTTCGCCAAAATAGAGCTTATTTCCGATACGAATTTTCCTGGCGGGATCTACCAGCACATCCCATAAACGCTGGTCTTTATTAAGTTCTCTGAGAAGGAATACCTCTATTTCTGCACCGGTTTTCTCCTTGTTGCCGTAGAGACGTGCAGGGAAGACCTTGGCGTCGTTAAACACAAAAAGGTCGTGAGGTTTGCAGTAATCGATAATATCCTTGAAGATCTTGTGCTCAATCTCTCCGGTATCTTTGTGGAGTACCATAAGACGCGATTCGTCCCGGAAAGTTGCCGGATATTTGGCAATATATTCTTCAGGAAGTTCAAAGTAAAATTGTGATAATTTCATTGTTTAGGAAAAATGTACAAAACGCACTCTCTTATACGAAAAAAAATGCAAAAAGTTTCATAAAGTCAATTATTTAGCGAAAAAAATCCTGATGCGGTTCGGCGAAGGGCTATCAGATAGCCACCGCTGCCGAGGGCGCAACCAAGATCTCGTGCGAGAGAACGGATATAAGTTCCTTTGCTGCAACGCACTCTGATAGTGGCACTTGGACGTGTTCCGTCACTCTTAGCGCTGGAGTGTTGATAGAAATGTTTTCCGCTAGGAGATGCTTCACGAGAGTTGGTTTCAGATCTAGGAGTCCCTGCCGATGCCTCATCAAATGAGATCAGTTCGATTTCTGTGATATTAATTAGGGACTTGCGCAGCTTTACCTCCTCCCCGACACGTGCATATTCGTAGGCACGTAAACCATCTATTACCTTAGCGGAAAAGAGAGGCGGCACCTGAAATTGTTCGCCAATAAACTCTTTCAGTGCTTTGCCTACCATTTCTTCAGTAATATGCTCAAAGGGATAATAGCAATCAATTTCCTGCTCAAGGTCAAAAGAGGGAGTGGTCGCACCGAACTCTATCGTGGCCATATACTCTTTTTCGTGAGATTGCAGTATTTCGGCCAGTTTGGTGGCTTTGCCCACACAAACGATAAGCAGACCTGTTGCTAAAGGATCGAGTGTGCCTGCATGGCCTACCTTGATTTTTTTCTGTTTGAAATGTTTCTGGATTTGGAATTTTATTTTTCTAACCACATCGGCTGAAGTCCACCGGTAGGGTTTATCAATGGGGATTACAATCCCTTCGGGATATTCATCTATAGAGATTGCTAGATGCTCCTCGAAAAATTCGGCGAGCGACTCGTTTTCAACATTGCATCCTTCCAGTATGAAAAACCCCATATCTATTTGCTCACTGCAATTTTATCCACTCTGCGCTGATGTCTTCCGCCCTCGAATTCTGCGAATAAAAAACTTTTGACAATCTCCAAGGCCAACTCCTGCGAAATAAATCTTGCGGGAAGAGAAAGGATATTTGCATCATTATGTTGACGTGCAAGGGCACCGAGTTCGGGATTCCAGCAAAGAGCCGCACGTACTCCTTGATGTTTGTTGAGTGTCATTGCAATGCCGTTGCCGGAGCCGCATATAGCGATACCACACTCCACTTTCCCTTCTTCCAGAGCCTTTGCGAGACGATGGGCAGTATCGGGATAGTCCATACTATCGGTAGAATGGGTGCCGAAATCGATAATTTCGTACCTCATTGATTTGAGATAGGGTTTAAGGAACTCCTTGAGTTCAAATCCGGCGTGGTCAGACGCCATTCCAATAGTTGTCATAATTCTATAATTTTGTCAACCCAAACGGGTGATTGCATTGCAGATTCGTCGCAAGACTTCTTTCTTGCCCAAGATCTCCATAATATTCGCTACTCCTGGCCCGGAACTGCGACCTACAAGGAAAAGGCGGAGGGTATTCATAACCTTACCCATACCCCAACCATGTGTGCGAATCAAATTTTCCAGTTGCTCCTCGATTATACTCTCGGAGAATGTCTCCAGATTCTCTAAAAACTGCGCAACTTGCAGAATAATCTCCTGGATATCATCTTTCCAGAACTTATTTACTCCTGTAGGATCATATTCCTTTGGTGCCTCGAAGAGGAAACCACATAAATTCCAAAACTCATGTACAAAATAAGCTCTCTCCCTGATGAGTTCCACTGCTGCACCGACATAGTTGTCGTCAAATGCGGCAAGACGCTCTCCCTCAAGTGCTCTAAAAGCCTCTACAAGCTCCTGTGTGCTCTTTCTGCGGAGATATGCCTGATTGTACCATTTGGCCTTGTCGTGGTTGAATCTGGCACCGGATTTAACTACTCTTTCGAGTGAGAATGCCTCTATTAATTCTTCCAGTGTAAATATCTCTTGCTCCGTACCGGGATTCCATCCCAGAAACGCCAATAAATTGACAAATGCCTCTGGGAAATAGCCATCTTCACGATAGCCATGCGAAATTTCTCCATCCTCGTTGATCCACTGTAGTGGAAATACTGGAAATCCCAGTTTGTCTCCATCTCTTTTACTGAGTTTACCTTTGCCGTCGGGCTTGAGCAGCAATGAGAGGTGAGCAAATTGTGGTTGGCTATCATTCCATCCGAACGCTTCATAGAGCAGATAATGTAGAGGAAGTGAAGGGAGCCACTC
This sequence comes from Bacteroidales bacterium, assembly GCA_012728975.1. Lineage (GTDB taxonomy): Bacteria > Bacteroidota > Bacteroidia > Bacteroidales > UBA932 > Cacconaster. The sequence goes on along the minus strand of JAAYDZ010000073.1, from coordinate 44,405 downwards.
TTCGCCTCGGATCACCTCTGTAATCTCCATCAGATGATCGTCAACAATGTTGGCAAGGTGGTAAGTGGGAAGTTCATCGGCTCTCTTCCAGAGCACCTTGTCATCCAGAGTAGAGGTGTTTACCTCAATGTCGCCTCTGATAAGATCCTTCATCTTCACCACTCTATTTTCAGAAATTTTGAATCTGATTGTCCATCCAGTCTCTTCTTGCAGACGACGTTCTACCTCTTCCGCAGGGAGGGTAAGCGAATTTGTAAGGGAAGTACGAGTGTGGTAGTTGTATGTAAAACTGCTCTTTTGGGCCTCTGCCTCTTTTCTGAGTGCTTCAAGTTCTTCATGGGTATCAAACGCGTAATAGGCATTTCCTGTTGCTACGAGTTGTTCCGCATATTTACGATAGATGTGCTTTCGCTGTGACTGCCTGTAAGGTGCGTGAGGATGTTCTGCACAAGGGAGCTCCACAATCTTTCCCTCTTTGTCTACACCTTCGTCCGGCATAATGCCGCACCACCGGAGTGACTCAATCACATACTCTTCAGAGCCCAGAACGAACCTTTGAGAGTCAGTGTCTTCTATTCTCAGTATAAATTTCCCTCCCGCCTGTTTAGCGTACAAATAGTTGTATAACGCAGTCCTTAAACCGCCCATATGGAGCGGTCCCGTAGGACTCGGTGCGAAGCGTACTCTCCTCTGTTTCATTAGTCACTCTGTTTTAGTTTCTGATTCTGCAACATCATTTCTCGTCTGGTCAGTGCGGGCTCCGATTCAAGTTCACTGATAGTCTGTGGATCATCAGTGATCAGCGCCGGTATGCCTGTTACCATTTCCTTTTTGGTTATTTGAGATTCGATATCGGGGCACAAAGGTACGCCTCTTTTATTATTTGTCAAATCATATTTGACTTCGATTCTGTTGTTTTTCAGGGCATCTTCGCTGATTATGGGTAGTTGGGTCATCTCAAATCCGGTAGCGATGATTGTTACTCCGATGTTCTCTCCCATTTCGTCATTCTGGACAAGACCCATCTTGGAACTGAGTTCGGGGTTGGTGAGTTCCTTTATATATTCCATAAGGGCAGTCACTTCATTTCCGTGTATGACATGTTCTCCACTGGATGTTGTTATATTGACCAGAGCTCTTTTTGCAGTTCTTAGGTCTAGCTGGTTGAGCAGGGGAGATGTGAGGGCCATTTCAACAGCCTTGCTGACCCGGTCTTTACCGGAAGCAATACCTATTCCCATTAGGGAGACATTGCTGTTTTGCATTATTTTCTTCACATCAGCAAAGTCCATATTTATTTTGCCCCGGACTGTTATAATTTCGGCGATACTCCTTACTGCGGTGGCCAACACTTCATCGGCTTTGGGAAGGAGTGTAAGAATATCCAGATCGGCATATATATCAAAGAGTTTTTCATTATCAATGATAAGAAGACTATCTACATGTCTGAAGAGTTCCCTTACTCCTTCAATAGCTCTGAATAGTACTTCGTTGCCGAGAAAACGTGCCGGAAGAGTCACCACTCCGACTGTCAGAATGCCTTTGGATCTGGCGATTTCAGCTATGACGGGTGATGCTCCCGTGCCTGTGCCTCCACCCATCCCGGCGGCAATAAAGAGCATCTGTGTATTGCCTCCAAGATGTTCTTCAATCGCATCTCTGGACTCAAGAGCAGATTTTCTGCCGATGGTTGCATCTTGTCCGGCGCCAAGACCTTTGGTCAATATTCCTCCTATCTGAAGTTTGACCGGTACTGTGCTTCCGTCCAGAGCCTGCCTGTCAGTATTGCATACCACAAAATCCACCTGCTCTATCTGTTGTGAATACATATATTGCACGGCATTGCTGCCGCCGCCCCCAACACCTATTACTTTTAGAATGTTGTTTGAGCCCCTGGGCCAGTTTTTCGGTATTAATGTCTCTTCCATAATTAATCAACAATTGTCATTGTTTTCACTAAAAATCCCTTCGAATAAAGTACCCCATCCACGTTTCTGATCTTTATCTTTATTAGATCCTCCTTTCCTGCCACCGGATTCCTTTTTCCCTTTAACTTCTTTTTTGTCTGTTTCCATGTCAGTTTCGGTTGCACTCACTTTTACTCTGTCTGCCTCTGTAAAGGAGAGTTTACTGGAAAAACCCTCCAGCAGAAGGCCTACGACTGTAGAAGAAAATGTATCCTGAGCTTTCTCGTGAGAATCTATCGTGATGCAGCCTCTGGGTGCAGCAAGACGTGTTCTGTGGCCCAGGAATACCTTTGCCAGATCCAGAAAACCCTCCAGATAGCAGGTTCCACCGGTTATTACGACTCCGGCAGGAAGTTTCCCTTGTAACTCGTTCTCCTCTTTGACATATTTGATCGCTTCGAGAATCTCGCTTGTACGCGCTTCTATAATTCGTGTGAGTTTAGGAAGCGAGACTTCATCTTCGATAATACCATCATTGCCCCTTAGAATCAGTTTTTTGTCCTCGGGAGTAAACTCTTCGACACAGCAGCCGTGTTTTAGCTTGATCAATTCCGCCCACTTTGCACTTATCGAGGTCACAGTCTGGATGTCGACAGTAATGGATTCTCCTCCAAAGGGGATCATGCGCACATCAGTGACGATACCTTTTCTGACAACAGCAATATGTGTCAGGCCACGTCCTATATCCACCAGCATCACTCCATTCTCCATCTCCGCTTCTGTGAGTACCGCTCTTGCAGAAGCGATGGGAGAGAGCACGATTTTAGAGATTTCCACACTACATGCAGAGAGTACCTTTTTGCATCTGGATAGCAATGTTGCCTTGCCGTGGAAGATTTTATAATAGGCCTTTAGATGTTTACCGGATGTCCCGATGATCTCATGCTGCTGGTATCCCGTCAAATCATCGATGTCATATTTCTGAGGTATAACCGCGTAAATAATATTGGACTCATCTACGGAAAATTTGTAGCGCTCCCGCCGGTACCTTTCCAATTCTTCCTCGGTTACATATTGGCTGCTTATATTTCTGATGATTGTACTTTCTATCTCATCGCAGAAGAGAAATTTTCCGCTTATATTGATCACTGCCTTGCTGATCTTTTCTCCAATATCGGATGATGCAGCCCCAAGTGCCTCTTTAAGGGCTTCAATTACTCTGCCCTCGTTGACTATCTCTCCGTTTTTTATGCCGTTTGGAACTGGAGAACTGTGAAATGAAACCACCTTTATGCCGTCAGTAGTCTCAATTCCGACTGCTACGGCCACTTTAGATGATCCGAAATCTATCGCTGTAATAAAATCGCTCATATATTTTCTATTTGCAAATAATCTGTTTGTTGTATTTGAGATTGACGACCTTGTAGCTATTCCACCCCTTTGCAGGAGCAATTGTTGTATAGAATGTCGCTAATTTCTTAAATTTCGCATCAATATCCCGGTAATTCCCGAATATGATTTTGTGATGGCTTATGCGTGAAACAAGGCAAATTTCGCCATCTTCAATATATATCTGTTCAATGTTTTTGTTCCAGTATTCATTGTTGCTGATATAGTTGGTCAGGCGGAGAATGCCCTTTATCCATTCTCCATCTTTCCCTTCGGGAATACCCATATATTCTCTTCCCAGACGTAGCGGAATATCGCCCGTAACAATCGGTACATTGTAGGTATTGAGCAACGGGAAAAGAAATCCGCTCTCATCTGCATAATAACCTTCGGTCTCATTTTCAAATCTCACAACCGGCTTTCTCTGGACCACATCTATGCTCAAAATCGTAGGAGAGGAAAAATAGACTTCGGATTTGAGGATCTCGCCTCTGCTGTCAAGCAACTTTTCGATCCTGGTAAGGTTAATTTTGTTACACTTTGTGCCTGTCACCTTTTCTGACTGATCCACTAAGGAAATAATTTGCTCGCGACTGATGAGATTGACCTTTAGTGAGTCCTTAAAATTGACATTGATACCGCTGCAAACCGTTTCTGTAATGGTTTCTGTTTCCATTTCAGACACAAAATAGAAGTACGCCACTGTCACTCCAATAAAGAGGATGGATATAAATACTATCAGCAGTATCTTTTTTACTCTCATTTTTCTATTCTGGCTTTTAGTTCTTCTTCTATAGGTGATATAAACCTGTCAATATCTCCGGCCCCGAAGGTAATTAAACATTCGAAATCCCTTTGACGGATTATATCCATCAATTCTTCTTTACTTATGAGTATCTTGTTTTCAAGTTTTACCTTGTCAAAAATGATCCTTGATGTTACCCCTTCTATCGGAAGTTCTCTTGCAGGATAGATGTGGAGTAATATCAGTTCGTCAAGTCCGCTCAATGCATCTGCAAATTCCTCAGCAAAATCCCTCGTACGCGAATAGAGATGAGGTTGAAATATGCCGCAAAGCCGTTTTTCCTTAAAAATACCTCTCATCGAACTGATTGCATGACGCAGTTCATTAGGGTGGTGCGCATAATCGTCAACATAAGCGTATTGCGGGGTGTTGAGGCGTATATCAAATCTTCTTGCTACTCCTCTGAAACTGGCTAAGCCGCTTTTAAGTTTCTCCGGAGTAATGCCATGCAGTAGAGCAGCCGCAGATGCAGCCACAGCATTTTCAACATTGATCCACCCGGGTATGCCCAGCGTGCATTTCTCTATTCTCCCTTCAGGCGTGTTGAGTGTAAAATCAAAATAACCTCCATCAAGAGCCACTATATCCGATGCGTAAAAGTCAGCCGGAGTATCGTAAGAATAGGTCAAAATCCTGGCACTCACTTTTTCCAAAGAGATCTTTACGCCTTTTCTCAAAACAAGGAATCCATCCCCCTTAACTTGCGATGCAAATTCAGCAAATGCATCTTTAAGATGGCTGTGATCCAAATAGATATCCAGATGATCGGCATCAGCGGAGGTGATAATTGCAATATCGGGGTATAATTGCAGGAATGACCTGTCAAACTCATCAGCTTCAGCCACCAGCACCGGGTTGGAACTTAGCAGAAGATTAGAGTCATAATTACGTGAAATACCACCTAAAAAGGCATTGCAGCCCTCGCCGGAGTGCGTGAACAAGTGAGCCAATAGCGTGCTTGTAGTGGTTTTACCATGTGTTCCGGCTACCGCCAGACACTTCTTCCCGCGAGCAATCTCTCCCAGAGCACGTGACCTTTTGCATACGTTATATCCCTGCTCCATTACATACCGCAGCTCACCCATATCAGCCGGAACGGCCGGGGTATAGATGACAAAAGTATTCTCCTTGTCTTTGGGAATAGCGCTGACATCATCCTCATAGTGTACGGAAATCCCCTCTTCTTCAAGCCTTGCGGTGAGTGCAGAGGGTGTTCTGTCGTATCCGGAGACGCTGTATCCCGCACTATTAAAATAGCGGGCAATGGCACTCATTCCGATGCCGCCGATCCCTATGAAGTAGTAATATTTGTATCTTTTTTCCATCTCTTTCTTATCTGATGAGAGAGAGTACTTCTTCAGCAATCTCTTCTGCTGCCCCCCTTCGTCCCAGTTTGAGCACATTTTTTTCCAACGTAAGGATGCGTGCACTGTCGGAGAGCAGCTCTTCTGCAGTATCCATTAGTATTTCTTCCGCCATATCATCCCTTACCATCAGCGCTGCTTCTTTTTCCACTAAAGCCATAGCATTGTGCGTTTGGTGATCCTCTGTCACGTTTGGCGACGGAACAAAGATGGTTGCCTTGCCGGCAACGCAGAGTTCGGAGATTGTTCCTGCTCCTGCGCGGGAAATAACTACATCCGCTACGGCATAAGCAAGATCCATCCTTCGGATGAAATCAAAATGCTTTACGTTGTGAAGTTCACGCTCTTTCATATATTCAGCAATATCGTTGCTATAATACTTACCGTTCTGCCATATAATCTGGTAATCAGCATTTATCCCCTTTTCAGCCACCCACTTTTTCATTGCCTTGTTGAGAGTTCCGCTACCAAGGCTGCCACCAACTACAAAGATGGTCTTTTTATTTGGATTGAGTCCGTAGAAATCATACCCTTCTCTCTTTTCAGCCTCCGTAGGTGGCATTATCTCCTTTCTGATGGGATTTCCTGTGAGAATAATCTTCTCAGCAGGAAAAAACTTTTCCATACCTCCGTAAGCGACGCAGATTTTATCCACTTTTTTTGAGAGAATCCTGTTGGTCAATCCTGCATATGAGTTTTGTTCCTGTATGAGGCAGGGAATTCTCATTCTCGAGGCGCTCCAGAGCAACGGTGCACTTGCATAACCTCCAACTCCAACCGCCACATCTGGTTTGAATTCCTTTATGATCTTCTTTGCCATTGAGAGGCTTTTTAGTATTTTGAAGGGTAGTGTAAAATTTGCCAGTGAGAGTTTTCGCTGCAGGCCGGCTACCGGCAGACCTTTAATTTGATATCCAGCCTGTGGCACTCTCTCCATTTCCATTCTTCCTTCAGCACCCACAAAAAGTATTTCGGTCTCAGGGACGATCTCCCTTATAGCTCCAGCTATGGAGAGAGCCGGGAATATGTGCCCTCCCGTACCTCCTCCGCTGATGATGATTCTTGGTTTTATTTTACTCATAGCAGGTAATTCTCCGAATACATTATTTCATCTTCTTTTTGCTTAGCCTCTTCTTCCAGTTCTTTGCGTTTGATTTCATCCTGTTTATCCAGCTGCTTGCTTATGGAGAGGATGATGCCGAATGCGCCACTCAATACCATATAAGCCGTACCTCCATGACTTATCAGAGGCAAGGTATGTCCCGTGACCGGCATCAATCCTACATTAACCATTATATGTAGAAATGCCTGGGTAGCAATCAGAAATGCCAACCCCAAGACTAGTGCCGCAGGAAATATTGTTTCACATCGGTTTGCTATAGTGATGCACCTGAAGAGGAATATCAGATAAATCAGTATAACGAAAATACCTCCCACTAATCCATATTCTTCTACAATGAAGGCATATATGAAGTCAGAAAAGGCCATTGACAAGGAATACCTCTGAGTACTCTTGCCCGGACCCTTTCCGAAAATCCCACCTTCATGTATCGCAATCCTGGCATTTTCAGCCTGTCGCTTGCTGTCCTGCTCTCTTAGTCTTTCTGCTTCTGTCATAGTGGCTTCAGCATCCTTGTCCACCTCCTTCTTTGCCTCAACAAAGTTGACGATACGGCTGGTGGCAGTCTCAAAGCGATTGAAGAACTTGCCAACAAGAGCGGGCTCTTCGCCTTCAGCGTATTGTTTATCTTTATAAAAGAGCAGGTAGGTGCCAAACAGTAATGCCAATACCAGTATTCCGATCCCTACAGTAATGCTTAGATGCTTACCGTTGACATTCATGAAGAAGAGTAACAATATGCTGATTACACCAAATAACAGAGCTGACGAAAAGCTGTTGACCATGACCATCATGCATACTACTGCTATTGGCAGCAATATCTTGATCAGAAAGTCTTTGTAAGTGGTCAAGGAGTTCTCCCAGTACTCCAGCGCCTTTGCAATATAGAGTATAAGTCCCACTTTTGCGAATTCAAACACCTGTATTGTCCTGCCGAAGAGCCGGATACCTCTGGCTGCTTCGTTACGTGTATCGGGTATGATGAAAAGCAGTATAAGCATCACAATCGTTATTCCAAAAACCGGAAACGCCAAAAATCTGTAAAACCTCATCGGGATCATGTAGCAGATCAAAAGAGCGGCAAATCCGATGGATACTGATATGAGCTGCTCCCGAAGTATAAAAAACTTACTCACACCCGCTTTATTGGCCAAAAAAGTACTGGAAGAAAATACCGCCAGCAGCGAAATAATTGCCAGACAAAGTACAATCATCCAAATGATCTTGTCTCCTTTGAGCCTTATTTTCAATCTACCCATCTTCTCTTAAAGATTTCTTACGGCAGCCTTGAACTTTCTGCCTCTGTCCTCATAATTTTCAAACAAGTCAAAACTCGCACAACTGGGCGAAAGAAGTACGGTGTCACCACTTTTTGCGATGGATGCAGCCAACTTTACGGCCTCTTCTGCTGAGAGTGTGTCGTAAATTTCCGTCACCTTGTCGCCAAAAAAACCGTGGATTTTTTTATTATCGACACCGAGACAGACTATAGCTTTTACCTTTTCCTTCACAAGATCCGCAATAGGGGAGTAGTCGTTGCCCTTATCGGTCCCTCCGAGTATCAATACAATAGGAGTTTTGATACTTTCCAGCGCATACCAGGTGGAGTTGACATTGGTTGCCTTGGAATCGTTGATGTACATCACACCTCCAACAGAGAGTACTTTTTCCATTCTATGCTCTACTCCGGTGAATGTTGTAAGAGCTTCCCTGATGGTACTGTTAGTGATGTTCATTATTTTGCCCGTGATGGCTGCAGCCATCGAATTATATATGTTGTGTTTCCCCTGAAGCGCAAGCTCATGAAGGAACATTTCGTAACCGCTGTCTCTGTATCTGACATACATCGTATCTCCCTCTACATAGGCTCCCTGCTCCACGACTGAGTTTTGGCTGAACGGAAGTTTCTGTGCCTGAATAACGATACGGTTAAGATGCTCTATTGTTATTTCATCGTCCGAACAGAAAATGAAGCAGTCCTCCTTTGCCATATTCCTGGTAATCCGGAATTTGGAATTGATATAGTTCTGCATCTGATTGCCGTATCTGTCGAGGTGGTCAGGGGTGATATTGAGCAATACGGCGATATCCGCTTTGAATTCATACATTCCATCAAGCTGGAAGCTGCTTATTTCAAGCACATAGATATCGTGCTCCTCTGTGGCTACCTGGTAGGCATAGCTTTGGCCTATATTACCGGCCATGCCCACATTAAGGCCGGCATTTTTGAGCAAATAGTATATAAGTGAAGTAGTAGTGGTTTTGCCGTTGCTGCCGGTGACGCAGATCTTCCTGGAGTTGTCATATCTGCCCGCGAACTCTATTTCCGAAATCACGGATACGCCACGGGCAATGAGTCCGATAATCAATGGGGCAGTATCCGGAATGCCGGGACTTTTGATCACTTCATCGGCAATACATATCTTCTCAATGGAATGTCCTCCCTCTTCAAAGGGAATACCGTACTCTTTAAGACGTGCGGCGTGTTCCTCCTTGAGTTTTCCGTTGTCTGAGAGAAAGACATCAAACCCTTTGACCTTCGCAAGGACTGCGGCTCCGGTGCCGCTCTCTCCACCACCCAATACAACGATTCGTTTCATAACTTACTACCTTATCTTTAATGTTACTACTGTCAATACTGCTAATATTATCGATACAATAATGAATCTCGCTACCACTTTCTGTTCGGGATAAACTTTTCCCGGCCACTGGATTATGGCATCCGGATTCTCCTTTTGGAAATGGTGGTGGAGAGGTGTCATTTTAAATACTCTTACACCGGTGCCGGTTTTTTTCTTTGTGTATCTGAAATAAAATCTCTGTATTACAACCGACAGACTCTCAAGAAAGAATATCCCGCACAGTAAGGGAAGGAGCAATTCTTTCCTGACAAGAATGGCGCATACGCCTATTATGCCCCCGAGAGTCAAACTGCCCGTATCGCCCATAAAGACCTGGGCAGGGTAGGAGTTGTACCACATAAATCCCAGCAGGGCACCCACCATCGATGAAAAGAATACAGTAATCTCCGCACTACTCGGGATATACATTATGTTGAGATACTCAGCGTAAATGACATTGCCGGAGAGGTAAGCGAAAATCCCTAGAGTTGCCCCAACGATAGCTGTTACCCCGGTTGCCAGGCCGTCAAGCCCATCCGTGACGTTACAACTATTGGAACAGGCAGTTATTACCAAAATGATAAAACATATATATATGAACCATTTGAAATATTCTCCGAAGCATCCTCCGAAAGGAGAGAGCCATCCGTAGTCAAACTCATTGTTCTTCACAAAAGGAAGTGTGGTTTTAGTGCTGTTTTCCAACAAGCCGGCATCAACAGTCACAGTTCCGGCCGGAATTGTAGCTTCAACAGCAGTAATTTCACTTGTGACCTCAGCCACAGGTGTAACCTTTCTTTGTTCTCTGAATCCTGCCTCATTGCTGAAACACATTATCAGACCGACAATCAGGCCCAGAAGAACTTGAGATGCTATCTTGTACCAGCCGTTTAGGCCCTCCTTATTTTTCTTGAACACTTTGATGTAGTCATCCAGAAATCCTATGGTGCCAAACCACACTGTGGTAAGGATCAAGATCAGGATATTGATGTTGGTCAGGTCGCAGAATAGCAGTACCGGCACCAGTATAGATATGATGATAATGATACCGCCCATAGTGGGAGTCCCTTTTTTCTGCAGTTGACCTTCCAGCCCAAGATCGCGAATTGTTTCGCCGATTTGCTTTTTCTGCAGCCAGACAATTAGTTTGTGCCCGACAATCAGTGCTATCAAGATGGCGACGATGCTGGCTCCGAAGGACCTGAATGAGATGTATTTCATCAGTCCTGAACCTGCAAAGTCGATGTTCGCTCTCTCAAAATATTCAAAAAGGTGGTACAGCATAGGTAGAGGTTTTTTCCGGTTATAGTTGTTCAAATGTTTCGGAGATAATCTCCTTATCGTCAAAATGGTGTTTTTCCCCGCCGACAATCTGATAATTTTCGTGTCCTTTACCTGCCACAAGTATTACAGCGCCTTTGTTAGCCATCATTATGGCTGTGCGGATGGCCTCTTTGCGGTCGGTAATAAAGAGTGACTTGGCCTTTCCTGCAGCGTTGAGGCCGTTACGAATATCATTTATAATAGCATCGGGATCTTCGAAACGGGGGTTGTCTGATGTTACAATGACTTTGTCAGCATATTTTGTAGCAATCACACCCATTTCGGGGCGTTTGCTCTTATCTCTATTTCCTCCGCAACCGAATACGCATATCAGCTGGCGGTCTCTGGCTGTTGAGCGTAGCGTTTTGAGAACATTTTCAAGAGCGTCGGGAGTGTGGGCGTAATCCACAACTGCAGTGATTTCATTGCCTCCGCGAATATATTCGAGACGTCCTGCGACAGCCTTCAACAAACTCATTTTTACCAGTACTTCATCTTTGTCGGCTCCCAGAAGGATTGCCGTAGCATAGACTGCCAGCAGGTTATATGCATTATGTGCCCCTATAAACTGTGTCCAGAAACGATTGTTTCCGATAGCGAGCATCATTCCTTCCAGACTCTCTTCCACGATTTTGCAATTGAAGTCGGCAAGTGTGCGACAGGAATATCTTTTTATAGTTGCTCGACAATTTTGCACCATCACTTCGCCGTTTTTATCATCTATATTGATGAGGGCGAAAGCTTTTTTCGGCAGATTGTCGAAAAGACGCTTCTTGCTATGAAGATATTCGAGAAATGTATTGTGATAATCGAGATGGTCGTGGGTCAGATTGGAGAAAATGGCTCCCCTGAATTGCAAACCATAGACACGTTCCTGGTCTAAAGCATGGGAACTCACCTCCATAAAGCAATATTCGCAACCCCTTTCGGCCATAAGAGCCATTAGTTTGTTCAGGGCAATAGCATCGGGAGTGGTATATTCAGTTTCGAATTTCTCTTCACCGATATAGTTGGCAATGGTGGAAATCAGTCCACAGTAATAGCCGAGCGAGGTAAAAAGATGGTAAAGCAGTGTAGCAGTGGTGGTCTTGCCGTTGGTGCCGGTTACACCTATCAGATTGAATTTAGAGGATGGATTGCCGTAAAAATTGGATGCGGCAAGACCCGCAGCCCTTCTGCTGTCGGGTACCTTTATATATGTTGCTTCTCCACCGCTATATGCTCCTTCCTGGTAGATTATTGCTGATGCACCTGCTTTGACGGCACTTTCGATATAATCGTGTCCGTCAGCCTTGGTGCCGACAGCTGCTATGAAAAGCGAGCCAGCACTACATTTGCGGGAGTCAAGAGTGATGTCGCTTATCTCTATGGATTTGCTGCCTTTTATGTCCAGGATTTCAAGTCCCTTTACTATCTCATTCAGTTTCATGTTTTTCAGCAAGATAAATTTTGACTTTTCTGTTTGTGCTCTTCGTGCCGGGAGCGGGTTCCTGTTTTATTACATTGCCGTGTCCCGAAAAAGAGACTCTATAATCTCTGCTCTCAAGGGTGTTAATACTGCTTTTAAGTCCCATTCCGATCACGTTGGGTACTCCCGACATCGTATCATTGATTGCATGGTTGGGGTACTCCTTATATGCTGGAAGTTGTGCAGAAGCAGTCAATTGCCCATTCCATTCGGGCGATGATGTATAGATGTATTCGGCAATCTCCCTAACTACAGGGGCTGCCCAGGTGCCGCCATAGTAGTCTTTGTATGTCGGTCCCGAAAAGATTACGGCAATTGCGGTATATTTTGGGTTTTCGTAGGGGAAAAAACCTACAAATGAGCCCTGGTGAACTTTTCTGCCCTGACGGTCAGTATAAGTTCCGGTAGAGGGAATAACTACTTTCGCAGTACCTGTTTTTCCTGCAACTTCCACCTTGCAGCCTCTGAAGGGCTCCTTTCCCGTTCCATTCTCGACTACGGCTCTAAGAGCCTTATGAAGCTCCTTTATAGTAGATTCTGAGCAAACAGTTGAGATCTCTACCGGCTCAATCTTTTTAATTGTCTCTCCATCTTTGATAAATTCGCTTATCAGGTGAGGTCTGACCATTACTCCATTGTTGGCGATGGCGTTATAGAAGGTCACAGTATGGAGTGGAGTCAGTTCTGCTGCATATCCAAAGGCAAGAGAGGCAAGGTCTATATCTTTCCAAGGTCTGACCTTATCCGAGGGTGAAGGGATTGTTGCTTTAGCGAGACCATTTATCTCAATGTCATGATCATAGTGGATATTCATCGCTTTAAGCAGATCAGTATATTGTTGTTGTGTAGATTTGTTGTAGCCAAAATTTTCCCACACCTGCTTTATGAAGACATTATTTGAGGAGATCTCAAATCCTCTTTGGACACTTATTTTATCGTATCCTCGAAGATACTTGTCTTCATATTTTTTCCCCGGTACACTGTAATAGACTTCTGCCTTCATTTCATCCTCCAATTTGACTTTTCCGGTCTCAAGGAGAATAGCCAGCGAGGTTAGCTTGAATACCGATCCCGGTTCACCTTTTCGACCTATAGCGTAATTGTATCTCTCCACATATCTGCCGTTATACTTTTCAAGATTCACCATAGCCTTTATCTCGCCTGTGGCAACCTCCATCACTATCACTGCGCCGGCCTGAAGCTCTTCGCTCTTTGAAAGCCTGTTGCGTAGCGCTCTTTCAGCTATGCTTTGGATATCGATATTGAGAGTGGTCTTGATGTCGGTACCATTTACCGGAGGAATAATGGCTCTGTCATAATCGGGAATCCACTCATTACCCTCTGTTTTTTTCATTGGTCGTTGGCCCGCTTTGCCTCTAAGTATGGAATCGCAACTCCCTTCAATACCCACTCTTATCTGAGCAGTATCGCTCTTGAGATGGCCCAGAGTGCGGTAGGCGAGGTAATCGTAGGGATACTCGCGGTGATCATCCACTACTTCTATTATCAGTCCGCCCCTCCTTTGTCCCTGGTCGAAAATAGGGAAGGTCTTCGCACGCTTCATTTCCTGGTAAGTGAGCAATTTTTTATTGATGCAGAGATATCTTTTTTGCTCTTTGCGTGCTGTACGCAAAAGCCTTTCATATCCTGCTGCGTTGCGATCCTTATAAAGATTTGCCAACTCTATTGACAGGGCTTTCACATGATTGTCAAAAAGAGTGTCAGAGATCACCTTGCTGCTTAGGTCCATATAGAGTTGGTATTCCGGGATGGAAAAGGCCAGATAACGTCCATCATCAGAAAGGATGCTCCCTCTGCGACCTTTGATATCATACGTATCGGTAATCGCACTTGCAACTTCGGACTTTTCGGGGGTATGGAAAAACTGGGTATAGACGATCTTCACCACCGCAGCTAATGCTATGAGGATGAAAATGACATATGCCATGCCCACTTTTCCGATGTTGACTTTCATTTTTTACTCTCCTTTTACTCTTATGTGCTGGTCGGTCGGAGCATGGAGCTTTGAACCGAAATCTTGTAACATTTTTTCTACTTTTATATTGTAGTCAAGGCTCACAAGCTCCAGTGCGCGTTGCTGGCGGTTGATCTCGAGATCCTTGATGATAGCCGAGTTCTTTTCGATTTTAACCAGCCTGCTCTCGATATAGAGATTCCAGCTGATAAAGAGCACAATCAGTACAAACAGATATATGAAGAACCAAAGAAATCTGTCAAGTCTTCTTTTCAGTATAAAAGACCCACTAAAAAATGAGGTGGTCTTATCTAAAATCTTTCTTTTAAGTCCCATTTCTACCTCCTTTTAGCCACTCTGAGTTTTGCGCTTCTTGCGCGGGAGTTACCGGCAATTTCATCTTTACCCGGAATGATTGGCTTTTTGTTGACCAACTCGAAAGGCGATGAGCCGTGTCCCATCAGATCTTTTTCAATCCTGCCGGTCATATTGCCGGACTTGAAAAAATTCTTAACAATCCTATCCTCGAGAGAATGGTAGCTGATAACCGAAACGATCCCGCCACTCTTAAGTGAGCGTATTGCACCTTTCATCAGACCCTCCAGGTCACGCATTTCATCATTGGTTTCTATTCTTAGCGCCTGGTAGACTTTTGCGAGGAATTTGTGTTCTGAAAATTTGGGCAGAACGCTTTCCAAGGCTCTGCCCAAATCTCCGGTTGTCTCTATGGGAGAAATCTCCCTTTCCCTGCATACAAGATCTGCAACCTTCCTGCTGTCATCCACCTCCCCGTAGATCCTGAATATCCTCTCCAGCTCTTCAGATGTATAACTATTTACAATATCTTTTGCGCTTTTACGCGCTTCCAGGTTCATTCTCATATCCAGCGGAGCATCAAATCTAAAGGAAAAGCCCCGCTCACTCGTATCAAATTGGTGGGATGAAACCCCAAGGTCTGCAATAATGCCGTCCACCTTCTCAAAACCATGGTATCTCACATAGTTGTGGATGAACCGAAAGTTATTGTTGACCGCAATTACCCTCTCATCATCTGGCAGATTAACCAGTGCCTCATAGTCCTTGTCAAATACCATCAGTCGACCTTTTCTGCCGAGACGTTGGAGAATAGCCTTGCTGTGGCCTCCGCCTCCGAAAGTAGCATCAACATAGACTCCGTTTTCTTTTATTGCAAGAGCGGAAACGCTCTCCTCAAGCAATACGGGTATATGGTAGGCCGACATCTCTCACCTCCTTCTTTTCTAGCCAAGAATCTTTTCAGCAAGTGCAACATAGGCATCACTATCGAGCTGCTGGGCTTCGAATTTCTCCTTGGCCCAGATCTCGATTTTGTGATTGTTGCCGAAGAATATCACATCCTTCAGGACGCCGATAGAGTCAAGCTTATCCTTTGGGACGGACATCCTGCCGAGTTTCTCGTCGGGCTCCACTATATGGCTGCCACGCATATATTCTCTCCAAAATTCAGCGTGGTCGCGGTTGAAGAAGTTGAGACGGCTTCTCACCTGGTCGGACTCCTTCTCCCATTCGGCATAGGTGTACATTTCGAGACACTCGGAAAACAGGGATTTTTTTATGACAAAGCGAAGATCGGCTCCGCTACCCATAGCGGATTTGAAGGCAGAGGGGAAGATTAACCTCCCCTTGTCGTCAACTTTTGCTTTATATTCGCCGATGAACTTTGCCATTCTCAAATGTGATTGTATGTTTGTTTTATATGATGTGTTTTGCAAAAGTAATAATAGTTTTCCACTTTTTTACAAATTTTTACAAATTTTTCCACAAAAATATCAACAGAGTGTTGAAAAATGGCTAACTTGCGGAAAAATTTAGAGGGAAAACATGCGTAGAAACACTAATGAACGAATATTTGCAAGATTGTTGTCAAAGTTGGCGACATTGATAATTTTTACAGCTTTGCTGGTAGCGTGCAGAGAAAATGCTGCAGCTGATGATATTTCGGAGGAGATGCAGGGACTTGCTAAGGAGGTTGTGACGGACCGCTTCGGTATCCCGAGGGGAGAATATACGGTAGTGGAAGGCAAGGTGGGCACTAACGATTATTTTTCTACCGTGTTAAATAGCTTTGGAGTGCCTCATAACCAGGTTCATAATCTTGTGAGTAAATCACGTGGATTCTTTGATGCAAACACTTTCAAAACCGGGCACTCCTATTATGTGTATCTTCCTGCAGAAGGGGAGGCTCCCGATTATTTTGTCTATCAAAAGGATAATATAACTGCCGTAGTCTTCGATTTGCGGGATACGCTTGCTGTTTCACTTGTTAATAAACAGGTGGATGTGGAGCAGAAATATGTTGAAGTGACTATCGCTTCTTCTTTGTGGAATGATATTCAGGATGCAGGTGCTTCACCGTTGCTGGCTATAAAGCTCTCTGAAATATATGCCTGGAGTGTCGATTTTTTCGGATTGCAGAAGGGTGATGTCTTCGAGGTGCTCTACAATGAACATTTATGTGAAGGAGAGCCAACTGATATTGGCGAAGTTTGGTATTCGACTTTCACAAGTGGTGGCAAGAGCATAGAATGTCTCTATTTTGAGGAAGAAGGCACCTCCAACCGATACTGGAACGCTGAAGGGGAGAGTATGAGAAAATCTTTTCTCAAATCTCCGCTAAAATACTTTTCGAGGATAAGTTCGGGATTTACCTATGCCAGAAGGCATCCAATTACCCGGGTAGTCAGACCTCACACAGGTGTAGATTACGCTGCACCAACCGGTACTCCGGTACTTACCATTGGTGACGGAGTGGTAATAGAAAAGGGTTACAAAGGGGGTGGGGGTAATACCGTAAAGATTCGCCACAATTCCGTTTACACGACAGCCTATCTTCACTTGTCACGGTATGCCTCCGGTCTTAAAGTGGGCTCCAGAGTTTCTCAAGGCCAGGTTATCGGTTATGTTGGCAGCACCGGAATGTCTACCGGTCCCCATCTTGATTTTAGAGTATGGAAAAATGGCACACCTATCAATCCGCTTAAAATGGAATCTCCTCCTGCTGAGCCAATCAAAGAGGCACACAAAGAAAAATTCGAGGCAAGTCGCGACTCGCTTCGCCACCTTGCCTCGAATTTTGTCGTAAGAAAGTATTACCGCGATTATGTACTGGATCTACTATGATCAACATCACTTCTTAAGTGCATCACGGATCTCTTTGAGAATTTTTACCTCTTCACTTTCGGGAGCAGGAACTTCAGCAGCTGCTTTTGCTTCGGCCTCGGCCTCTTCTTTTGCCTTTTTAGCCTTCTCGGATTCCAATTTCCTGGACATCTTGTTGATGCCTTTAATTACAAGGAAAATGGAGAATGCGATGATGATGAAGTCAAACAGCACATTGAGAAACTTTCCGTACTTAATGTAGAGGCCGTCCACTGCCTCAGTGGTCTCGGTCGCCTCAACAGCAGCGCGCAGTGTTATTTGCCATTCAGTGAAATCTATTCCACCGGTAGCCCAGCTGATGAGAGGCATTATAAGGTCACCGACAAGTGAGGTTACGATGGCTCCGAATGCGGCACCGATGATAACACCGATGGCCATATCCATTACGTTGCCTTTCATTGCGAATTCTTTGAATTCTTTGAGTAATTTAGACATAACTGATGAGTTTTGTAGAGTTTGTATTGTTGATTTAAAGTTTTCTGATGATATTTATACCGTCACGCAGAGGGATGATAACATTTTCTACGCGGGGATCCTCTGTTACGATTCGGTTGAATTCACGGATACCAGATGTCTGGGCATCCGTTGATGGGGATTCTTCATATACCTTACCGTCCCAAAGCACATTGTCCGCTAGAATGAAGCCTCCGCTGCGGAGCAGCCCTAAAGCAGCTTCAAAATAATGTGGATATTCGCGCTTGTTGGCATCCAAATATATCAGGTCGTAACCCTCTTCAAGTGTAGGAAGCACCTGAAGCACATCTCCGAAGATTAGTCGTACTTTATCAGTGATGCCCGCTTTTGCATAGCCTTCACGAATTAGATCTTCGAGTTCATCGTTGATTTCTATGGTATCAATTGTGCCACCGGGAGCAAGTCCGCGTGAAATAGCTATGGTAGAATAGCCTGTAAAGGTGCCTATTTCAAGGACTCTCGAGGGTGATATCATTTTGGTGACCATTTCCAGAAATTTGCCTAGGATGGGGCCGGAGAGCATTCTGCCACGGTTGGTGCGAAGATGTGTCTGTCGCGTGAGCCACTCAAGTTCTTGTCCCTGAGAGGTGGAATGTGTTATAAGATATCTGTCCAAATGGTCCATTTCAGATTATCTGTAAATGAGAGTCGAGAACCGCTCAGGAGCTAGTACCTCGCAAGCCACACGACGAATCTCTTCAGCGGAGATCTCTTCTATCAGGCGACGGATTTCGCTATCAGGCATTACGTTGCCGTAGGAGAGAAGACTTTTGCCCATTGAAAGTGCTTGTACTTCACCGTTGTCCGAGGAGATTGCATGCTGTCCAAGGAGCTGCTTTTTAGCCGATTTGAGCTGCGCTTCAGTCATTCGGCCGTCGCGGAAATACCCTATCTCTTTCTCTGTCAAAGATAGACATTTTTCTACATCTCCCTTGTCACAGCCGAAATAAATAGCGAAGGTACCTGTATCGGAGTACTGGGTGTATGAGGATTCCACCGTATAGACAAGTGCGGAACGCTCTCTAAGCCTTTGATTGAGGCGTGAGTTGGAGGAGGGGCCACCTAGCATATTGCATAACAACAGCAGTGTGAGACGACTCTTGTCGTAGAGCGAGTAGGCACTCGTTCCTATTACACAATGGGCCTGATGATTTTTGCGCGAAACTTCCTTATGAAATAGGGCCCCTTTATCAAGGGATGATTCTTTGCCCGATATGGCCTGTAGCGGGGATTCAATCTCTTTTCTTCCGTTGTAGTGACGTAAAAAGGCCTTTTCGACCATATTTACAACAATGTCAGGAGCCATGTCTGCTACTGCGGTGAAGCAAAGAGAGTGAGGAATAAACCTCGATTCAGCATAGCTCCGAAGGTCTTCTGTCGAGATCTTTTTAAGGCTTTTAGCATTACCCAGAATGGGTCTTGAGAGGGGGTGGCTGCCGAAAAGCAACTCTTCGAACTCGTCATATATCCTCTCGGCCGGGGAGTCCTTGTACATATTTATTTCATCCAGGATTACCGAGCGTTCTTTGACAAGTTCCTTCTCCGGAAAAGTAGAACTAAGTACAATTTCGAAGAGCAGATCTGCCGATTTGCTTATATCCTCTTTGAGAGTAGTGGAATGAACCACAGTCTCCTCTTTAGTGGTAAATGCGTTTAGTTCGCCTCCCAAGCGTTCCAGGCGATTGTTGATTTCGCGCTGGCAATGCTTCGACGTGCCTTTGAAGAGCATATGTTCCGTAAAATGGGCCGTACCGGGAAGCTCTTCCGGTTCGTGACGCGTACCGGAATGGATACTTAGTGCACAATATGCTACCGGTGAAGGAGCTCGTTTAAAGGCGAATTTGACGCCGCAGGGAAGTGTTTGTATATAAATGTTTTGCGAAGAATTGTCCATCTATTTTCTCTCTTGGGTGGCGCAAAGTTATAAATTATTCCTATTTTTGTAAAATCACAAAAATCTATCGTATAGACATAATATGGGACAGTTCATAGTATCTGCACGAAAATACCGACCGAATGATTTCGATTCGCTGATTGGGCAGGAGAATATCGCGAGGACTCTAAAGAATTCCATTCTGAGAAACCAATTGGCGCATGCATACCTGTTCTGTGGCCCGCGTGGTGTGGGTAAAACCAGCGCTGCGAGGATCTTTGCCAAAACCATCAACTGTTCCAGTATTCAGGATAACTTGGTGCCTTGCGGAGCTTGTGAATCCTGTCTCTCATTTGCAGAAGGGCGCTCATACAGCATCCACGAACTGGATGCCGCTTCCAATAATTCAGTCGATGATATCCGCAACCTTACCGATAAGGTTCGCATTCCACCCCAGATAGGAAAATACAGCGTCTACATCATAGATGAGGTGCACATGCTTTCGCAACAGGCATTCAATGCTTTCCTCAAAACTCTTGAGGAACCGCCTTCCTATGCGATATTCATACTCTGTACCACTGAAAAGCATAAGATACTCCCCACCATACTCTCCAGATGTCAGACCTATGACTTTAACCGTATATCAGTAGAGAACATAGTGCGCAATCTGAAGGATATCGCTTTCAAGGAGCAGGTAACCATAGGGGATGACACCCTTCATATCATTGCTCAGAAAGCGGATGGTGCGATGCGTGATGCTCTCACACTCTTTGACCAGACCGTGGCCTTTTGCGGGCATGAAGTGAGTTACGAGCAGGTTATCCACAATCTCAATGTTCTCGACTACGAATATTACTTTAAACTTACCGAAGATTTCCTCGAAGGTGACTATGCGGCAGCATTTCTCACTTTTGATGAAATACTCTCCAAAGGGTTCAATGCACTCCACTTCATCTCGGGTCTGAGCAACCACTTTCGTGATCTGCTTGTGTGCAAAAACGATGCATCACACTCCCTCCTCGAACTTGCTCCTTCGATAGCACAGAAATATCGGGAGCTCTCTGCAAAATGCCCCGTTGACTTTCTCTATGAGGCACTTGCAGCCACTACTGACTGCGAGGCTTCCTACCGTCAGAGTGGTAATCCGAGACTACTGATAGAGTTTGCTTTGCTCAAGATTTCCCGTATAAATGCAGCATCGGCTGTTGCACAACCAACCGCCACGGTACAGGCAGTGCAACCCACTGTAGCTCAACCATTTGCTGTACAAACCTCCTCTACGGCCAAACCTGCGGCTTCTCAGACTGCTCCAACGGTAACTCAAAACTCAGAACTCGGAACTCAGAACTCAGAACCCCGCACCCCGGACCCCGGAACTCAGAACCCACAACTCCAAACTACAGACTCCAAACTACAGACTCCAAAAACATCTCTCTCAATCAAAAATGTAATGCAGGAGGTCAAGTCCGGATCTTCCTCAAAAAAGATGGAGTTTGCTCAGGAGATAGTCAAAGTTCCTCTTGATGAAGAGAATCTTAAGAGCGTCTGGGAAGAGTTGATTGTAAGCGAATCCCGTTCTCCCAACCTCTCCGCAGCACTGGCTAAGGGTAATCCGCAGATTGATGAATCAGGCTCTGTTGTTATCTTTTCTGTTAGCAATATAACACAGAAGGAGTATATCGACCGTCATTTCCTTAAGCGCCTTGAATCATTTCTGAAGGAACGTATTGATCTCCCTTCACTTCGTCTTAAAGTGGCCTTGGAAGAGGTTTCTGATCAAGATAATAATCAAAAATTGTATATGCCTTCCGATAAGGCAAACTATTTGCAGAAGACATCCGAAGAGTACCGTGAACTGAAGAAAAATCTCGGGCTTGATACCATTTAGAACACCGAAATATCCTATATGAAGCTTTTTTGTACAAATCTGGTAAAGAAATATGGTAAGAGAACCGTTGTAAAAGGTGTCTCTATTGAAGTTGAACAGGGTGAAATCGTGGGATTGCTAGGCCCCAACGGAGCCGGCAAGACCACCACATTCTATATGATTACCGGATTGATCAAGCCCAATGACGGTAAAATTTTCCTGGATGAAGAGGAGATAACAAAACTTCCAATGTACAAAAGAGCACAGAAAGGTTTGGGCTATCTTGCTCAGGAGGCCTCTGTGTTCCGTACGCTCAATGTCGAAGACAATCTTCTATCCGTGATGGAAATGGCGGGTTATTCCAAAGAAGAGCGCCACGAACGTCTGGAGTCACTTATAGAGGAGTTTGGTCTTCACAAAGTGCGCAAAAACCAGGGAATACAGCTTTCCGGTGGAGAAAGACGTCGTTGCGAGATTGCAAGAGCGCTGGCTATAGATCCCAAATTCATTCTTCTTGATGAACCTTTTGCCGGTGTAGACCCTATTGCTGTAGAAGATATCCAACACATAATTGCAAAACTCAAAACCAAGAACATAGGTATAATTATAACAGACCATAATGTTCACGAAACCCTGGCCATTACAGACCGGGCTTATCTTCTTTATGAGGGAACAATTCTGGAAAGCGGTACGGCCGAACAGCTGGCCAATAATCCTGAAGTTCGCAAGAAATATTTGGGGCAGAATTTTGAACTTCGTAAAGCGGTACTTCACGAAAAGTAATTATTTCGCTGGGGTCTGTTTTGGATTGTGAAATGTGTTGAATGCGCAGGTTTCACACCCACTCTCCGAACATTCCGCATCATCATCACATTTATTTTTACGTCCCCAAATCCTCAGTTCCTCATCTTTAGCACAAACGATGCCCTTCTCGCGAAGATGTTTGTTGCGTGAAATCTCTCCATCAGGGAATTTTCCGCCCTTTTTGAAAATGATTGTAACGCTCATTGCAAGGAAGCTGAATCCTACTATAATTATTGCGGCTATTAAGACTTTCATATCAGATGCATTTGTATTCAGGAACTACCGGCTTGTCTGTGACAGTAATTACAGGAGGTATCTGTGCTATTTTGAATGAGTATGCGCTATTAAGTGCTATAATGCGTTCTACTACTGCTCTGTCTGCTCCTCCGGCAATTACCTCTTCCGCACTTTTGGCCTCTTCGTGGAGACTGTATATGATAGGGTCAAGAATATCATAAGGAGGGAAAGAATCGCTGTCCTTCTGTCCGGGCCTGAGTTCTGCCGAAGGTGACTTATGTATGGTGGAGGCTGGAATGACATTGCCTAACGAAGAGTTAATGTAACCGGCCATCTCATAAACCTGAAGTTTATAAAGGTCGGCAATTACCATTATTGCGCCGCAAAGGTCACCGTAGAGGGTACCATAACCGACAAATATTTCGCTTTTATTGGATGTGTTGAGCAGCAGGGAGTTAAAGCGATTGGAATAAGTCATCAGTATTGTGCCTCGGATGCGTGCTTGAAGATTTTCCTGTGCAATGCTCCATTTTCCTATCTCGAAAAATGAGAAGAGCTCTCTCATGAAGCGGTTGTAGATTTTTTCGATTGGGACCACCGTATATTTGACCTTGAGATTGTTGGCAAGATCTACCGCATCTGAAACAGAATGTAACGTGGAAAACTGAGAGGGCATGAGGAGGCCGTGAACATTTTCCCGGCCAAGCGCTTCACAGGCAATTGCCATCACAACAGCCGAATCGATACCACCGGAGAGTCCCAGGACGGCCTTTTTCATGCCGGCACTACGGAAATAATCACGCATTTTGTTGACTATTGTTTCATAAGCTACCTCGATAGGGATGTTGTTATTGAGTATCATACTAATAAAAGGCTTCTAGAAGATAAATGTATCGCTGATGGACTTGAACTTGTAGACCTTTTCGATAACATCTGCGAAAGTTTCGGCTACGGAAAGTACTGTAAACTTGGATGTGTCAATCTCAGGCTCCTGTTTCATTGGAATAGTGTCGGTAACAATAAACTCTTTGATACCGGATTTGGCTACGCGAGCGAAGGCGTTACCGGAAAGTACGGCGTGTGTGCAGACTGCCCTGACGCTGATAGCGCCTTTATCTAACAACATATCGGCACATTTGGTGATGGTCCCAGCGGTGTCTACGATATCGTCAACAATTACAATATTTCTGTCCTTTACATCGCCGATAGCAGTCATAGTTCCTACTACATTAGCTTTTTCACGTGATTTATGGCAAATGATCATCGGTACACTGAGAATTCTTGAATAGGCATTCGCCCTTTTGGCACCACCCATATCCGGGGAGGCTATAGAGAGATTTTCCAGTTTCAGCTTTTTGATGTAGGCGAGAAAAAGATTGCTGGCGTAGATGTGGTCAACGGGGAAGTCAAAAAATCCCTGAATCTGATCGGCGTGAAGATCAGCGGTCATCACCCTGTCGCAACCTGCAGCATGTAGAAGATTGGCCACCAGTTTTGCGCCTATGGAGACTCTCGGACGATCTTTTCGGTCTTGTCTTGCCCAGCCAAAATAGGGTATTACGGCAATTACTTTGTAGGCTGATGCCCTTCTGGCGGCATCAATCATAAGTAGAAGTTCGAAAAGGTTCTCTGTTGGAGGGAATGTAGACTGTACAATGAATACTGTGGCTCCGCGTACGCTTTCCAGAAATGCCGGTTGAAATTCACCATCACTGAATACGGTTACTTCAGACTTGCCAAGTTCTGTATTCAGGCTTTTGGCAATTTTTTCAGCCAGATAACGTGAGTTTCTGCAAGAAAAGATTTTGAATTGGTGGTCGTTGGGTCCCATAGAGTTAAGTTTTGAGTTTTGAGTATTGAGTTCTGAGTTACTAGTGTGGTATTCGTCTAAAAATATCTTATTAGTAGAGTGGGCATTACGTATATAGTGTCAAATTGTTAGTGTTGAGTCTTTAGTGTCAGGTGTTGATTTTCTGGTATTATGTCAAAGTATTAAGTATTGTTTCAATATACGAAAGAATTTCTTCACGGCCCATTCCTGTCTCGGAAGAGGAGAGAAATACTTGAGGAAGTTCTTCCCAGTATTCGAGCAGGTGATTGCGGTTCTTCTCAATCTGTTTTTCCAGAACACTCTGTGAGGATTTGTCGCATTTGGTAAAGATGATTGAGAAGGGAATACCTTTCTCTCCGAGAGAAATCAAAAAATTGAGATCAATCTGTTGAATGTCGTGACGGGAATCCAGTAACACAAATAGCAGCATCATTTCTTGCGAGCGGTCTATGTACCCATTGATTATTCTCGAAAGCTTTGCCCTGCCCGTTTTGCTCATTTTAGCATAGCCGTATCCGGGAAGGTCAACAAGATACCAGCTGTCATTGATCAGAAAATGGTTGATAAGCTGTGTCTTGCCAGGTGTGGAAGAGGTGTGTGCAAGCTTTTTGTTCTGACATAAGCAGTTGATGAGTGATGATTTGCCCACATTTGACCTGCCGATAAAAGCAAACTCCGGATAGAGCGCTTTCGGTTTCTGGTCAACTCTTTCGCTACTGCCCGCAAAAATGGCCTTTTTGATAATCATCACTTAGAATTCTTTGTTCTGCAAATGTACGCAAGTAACTTGAATTATAGAAATATATTTGCCCAATAATCACTATCTTTGTCTTGTTATGGATGACAGAAAACTCTATACACTCTATCAACTGCAGAGTGATATCTCCGAGGTTCTGGCTGAAGCTTTTACCGATTCGCTTTGGGTGAGAGCGGAGGTGAGCGAATGTAGTGTAAACCGTTCCGGACACTGCTATCTCACTCTCGTGGAAAAGGAAGAGAAGAGTGGCAGGTTGCTCGCAAAATGCTCTGCAGTCATTTGGGCACAAACCTATCGCATCCTATCTGCACACTTTCGGAGCGTCACCGGTAGCGATATAGTAGCCGGAATGACTGTGTTGCTTAAGGTGCAGGTAAACTACAGTGAGCTCTACGGTCTTTCGCTAAATGTGCGGGATATCGACCCCTCCTTTACGGTTGGTAATTTGGAGTTAGAACGCCAGAGGACTATTGCACAGCTCTCGGAGCAGGGGATGATGGAGCTAAATTCTTCTCTCAAACTTCCTTCGCTTCCTCGTCGTCTGGCGGTGATATCGGCTGAAAATGCAGCAGGTTACCGAGATTTTATTCAACATCTTCACGGTAACTTATATGGTTTTGGTTTTATTACCACACTGTTTCCGGCACCGATGCAGGGTGCGGAGGCGCCTGCGGGTATTATTGCAGCCTTGGATGCTATTGCACACCATATTGAGGAGTTTGATGCCGTGCTGATACTCAGGGGAGGTGGTTCGGTAATGGATTTGGTCTGTTTTGATGACTATGATCTGGCACTTAATGTAGCTCAGTTTCCTATTCCTGTACTTACCGGTATCGGTCACGATAAGGATTACCATGTCATAGATATGGTTGCGTGGCATAATCTCAAAACACCTACAGCACTAGCTGATTTTTTTATAGAGCTTTTCTCTCACGAAGAACAGGCGGTTTACTCTCTCATCACCCGTCTCAAACTGGCCCTCAAGAGTAAAAGTCAACGAGAACTGGCTCTTTTTGATAATATGAAGGTACGGATCAGGAGTGCAATCTCAATCAAAACTTCAGATGCTTTGCGTAAAGTAGATCTTTTGCAGGCACGCCTAATGGCTGCAGATCCCCGGACTCTGATTGCAAAGGGTTATCTGGTGGTGCTCAAAGATGGTCGCAGGATTGCCTCCGGTGCGGATCTTATACCCGGTCAGCACCTTAAGGTAATGTTCAGCGATGCAGTAGTTGAATGCGAGGTAATTTCAAGCGAAATAAAAACAATGACATATGAAAGAGAAAATGAGCTATGAAGAGGCCTTTACTGAGCTGGAACAGCTCGTCACAGGCATAGAAGATCCCGAAAGAGACCTTTCCGGCATCGAAAACGATGTAAAAAGAGCTATGGAATTGATAAAATATTGTAGGGACACTATAAAGGGAGAGCAGGAGAAGATTGAAGCGATCATAAATAAGAGTGACGACGATAATGAAGATATATAAAAAAGATAAATACCTTGCACCGTACAAGGATATTATAGAGCGCCGTAATGCGTTGGTGCTGCAGAAAAAAAGGGAAATGGCCGGAGAGGGCCTCCTGTCAGATGCAGTAAACAACCATCTCTATTATGTGCTCCATCGGGATTCCCGTGGCTGGGTATTCCGGGAATGGGCTCCAAATGCTACCAGAATTTTTCTTATCGGTGATTTCAATGGCTGGAAAAGGGAGGATCGGTATGCTTTCACACCGATCGGCGGAGGCAACTGGGAACTGATAGTTCCTTCTGAAATTATATCTCACGGGACTCTCTACCGTTGGTATGTAGAGTGGCCCGGTGGTGGTGGAGAACGTCTGCCTGCCTATGCTACCCGTTGTGTGCAGGATGAGTACACGAAGATCTTTTCAGCCCAGGTGTGGGCTCCTTCAACACCCTATAAATGGAAAAGAAAGTTTCGTCGTAAGGTTGCCAACCCCCTGATCTATGAAACCCACATAGGCATGAGTTCCGAAGAGGAGAAAGTGGCCGGATTTAGTGAATTTAGACGCAATGTTCTTCCCAGAATTGCAGCAGGAGGTTATAATACCATACAGATAATGGCCCTTCAGGAACATCCTTACTACGGCTCATTCGGGTATCAGGTTTCCAACTTTTTTGCGCTCAGCAGCAGATTCGGTACTCCTGAGGAGTTCAAGGAGTTGGTGGACGAGGCGCACCGGCTAGGCATTGCAGTGATTATGGATATTGTTCATTCGCATGCGGTCAAAAATGAGGTGGAGGGTCTCAGCCGTTTCGACGGCTCATATACTACCTATTTCCACGAAGGGGCAAGAGGAGAGCATCCCACCTGGCATTCGCGTTGCTTTGATTACGGTAAAAATGAGACACTCTATTTCCTGCTTTCCAACTGCAAATACTGGTTGGAGGAATATAATCTCGATGGATTCCGTTTTGACGGAGTTACCAGCATGCTCTATTATGACCATGGCCTGGAGCGCGATTTTATAGGATACGAATGTTATTTCGATGGTGGACAGGATGAGGATGCGCTGGTCTATCTGGCTCTGGCCAATATTCTTGTCAAGGAATTAAAGCCCACCGCCTTCACTATTGCCGAGGATATGTCCGGGATGCCAGGGCTGGCGGCTCCTATAAAAAAGGGCGGTTTCGGATTTGACTTCAGGATGAGTATGGGTATTGCCGATCATTGGATTAAATGGATCAAAGAGTTGTCCGATTGGGAGTGGAGCATGGGAG
The DNA here is from genome assembly GCA_012728975.1 of Bacteroidales bacterium. Classification (GTDB taxonomy): domain Bacteria; phylum Bacteroidota; class Bacteroidia; order Bacteroidales; family UBA932; genus Cacconaster. The sequence continues at coordinate 16,652 of JAAYDZ010000073.1, read as the reverse complement.
AGATCTTTTATCAACTTACCAACAAGCGTGCTGATGAGAGGACTATTAGCTATGCTGAATGTCATGACCAGGCTCTGGTGGGTGATAAGACCATCATATTCCGTCTCATGGACAAGGAGATGTATTCTTCGATGAATAAAGAATCGGAGAGTATCATTGTCGATAGGGGAATTGCTCTCCATAAGATGATACGCCTGGTGACTATAGCTACCGCTGGTGACGGCTATCTGAACTTTATGGGCAATGAATTTGGGCATCCGGAGTGGATTGATTTTCCCAGGGAGGGAAATTCATGGTCCTATTTCTATGCGCGTAGGCAGTGGTCATTGGCCGATGCCGATTATCTCCGTTATAAATCGTTATTGGATTTTGATATTGCGATGGTGAATCTTTTTGCAGACAATAAGATACTGAAATACAAGATTATATCACTTCGCCAGGATGAGGAAAAGAAGATTCTGATCTTTGCCAGAGGTGCTTTTATGTTCGTTTTTAGTTTCAATCCGGAACAATCTTTCGAAAATTACTGTTTTGAGGCCCCTGCGGGCAAATGGGTTCCCGTCCTTGACAGCGATGCTTCACAATTTGGTGGCTTTGGCAGAAATGCAGTTGATGTAGAGCACTTTACTCAATATAAGGAGGGGCGAAATTTGCTTTCTCTCTACATACCTTGTCGTAGTGCTCTCGTTTTGAGATGTGACGATTAGGTTACATAATTGAAATATTGAAATTTTATGTCTAATTTTGCAAGTTCAAAACAAGGTTAAAATAGGTGCAAACAACCTGGTAATTACAACATAATTTTATGGCTTACTTGAAATTCAATAAAGCGGAACTGGTGAATCTCGAATACTCCCTCAAACGGGAGTTGATTTCAACAAATATGGCCGGAGGCTATACCAATACGACCATTGTATGTTGCAATACGAGAAAATACCATGGCATGCTCGTTGTTCCCATTGACAATTTTGGTGGGAGCAAGCACATCCTGTTGTCGTCTCTCGATGAGACGCTTATTCAGCATGGGCGACCTTTCAATCTCGGTATCCATAACTATGGCTCCGTATTCGAGCCTAAAGGTCACAAGTACATCATTGACTTCGAAATGGATCCCGTGCCTGTAATTACATATCGCGTTGGCGGCATGATCTTCCGCAAAAGCATTATCTTATCCGGTAAGAATGAAGACCAGTTGCTGATCAAATATACCCTTGTGGATGCACACAGCAACACTATTTTAAGGCTCAGGCCATTCCTTGCATTTCGCAACATTCACTCCCTGACAAGGGCCAACAGCGATGCAGACACCCGTTATAGAACCATTGAAAACGGAGTTGCATTCAGTATGTATCAGGGTTTTCCCGACCTCAATCTCCAGGTTTCAAAACCTTGCGACTATGTTGCCTCTCCTGACTGGTATTACGACATTGTTTACAGGGAGGAGTATCGTCGTGGATTTGATTGTACCGAAGATCTATTCGTTCCCGGCTATTTTGAGATGCCGATTAAAAAAGGCGAGACCATAATCTTCTCTGCTTCCACCAGTGAATGTGCTCCAAATACCCTGAAAGCCAAATTTACAAGGGAACTCAATCTACGTGATCCTTTGGTGAGTTATGAGGGTTGTCTCAGGGATGCTGCAAGGCAACTTATAACAGTCCGCAACAACAAGACTGAAATTTGTACCGGATACTCTTGGCTTGGGTCGGGCCTTTTGAGAGAAACCTGCGTTACGCTTCCAGGCTTGACTCTTTACAACAACGGTGATGTGAAACTCTTCAGACGAATTCTTGATGATACAATTTCTACCCATCGGGAGGCTATTCTCAAAGGTTGTAATCAGGTTGAGGCACCTCTGCGTCTGACCGAGTTGGTACAGCATCTAATCTCCTATACAAAAGAGACGGCCAAAGTATGGTCAAAATATGGTAAAATCCTGAAAGATATAATCAATTCATTTATCCAGGGACGTCCTGAGGTGATTCTCCATAATAACGGTCTGCTCTGGGCACAGAAATCCGGTGTAGCTCTCACCTGGATGGATGCTTATGCTGAAGGTCGTCCGGTAACGGAGCGTGCCGGCTATCAGGTTGAGACCAACTGTTTCTGGTACAATGCTCTTTGCTTTGCCTCTGCGATGGAGAAGAGTTTTGCGAGGGAAAATGATTTTACCAGAGAGTGCGATGCTATTATCAAGAAAATAGAAGAGAATTTCTACAATATGTTTTGGGTTGAATCAAGAGGTCATCTGGCCGACTATGTCGATGGTTTCGGTCAGAACATCTTTACACGACCCAATCAGTTATACGCCTGCTCCCTTGACTATAGTCCAGTCACTGAAGCCGTACAAGATGAGATTCTGCGCACTATCAACCAGGAACTCATAACGACACGTGGCGTCAGGACCCTCTCACCCAAAAATTCCCTATACAAAGGGGTCTATGAGGGCAACCAGATAGAGCGTGACCTTGCTACCCATAATGGAAGCACAAGGCCCTGGCTTCTCGGTGCCTATATCGCTTCCTGCCTCAAACTATATGGAGCTTCCTACTTGCGCACATCACAGGCATTGGTTAGCGGTTTCGAGGAGGATATGAATATTCACGGAATCGGCATGGTGGCCGAGATCTATGACGGAGATCCTCCACATCACCCTCATGGAGCCATACTTTCGGCATCAGCTACCGCCGAGATCATCCGTGTCAAATATCTTGTAAATAAATATAAATTGGAGGACCAATCATGAGAGTATTGATGTTCGGATGGGAGTTTCCTCCTCATATTGCAGGCGGTCTGGGTACTGCCTGTTACGGGCTGACAAAAGGGCTTGCTCACCACAATGTGGAAGTACTTTTCGTGATGCCTTCTGCCTCCGGAGATGAAGACCAAAGTGCTGTCAGAATCATCAATGCCAGCGATGTGGCTGTATATGACACTTGCAGGAATATTGATGAGTTTTTGGGCAAGGTTGATTTTCTCCGTGTAGGTTCCAACCTCAGACCCTATATTGATCCGGTCTCATTTGCCGAACTTGTAACAGAGGAGCAGAAATATCAGACCGAAGAGTTCAAAGGTTATTTTAAGGAGAAATATAAGTTTTCAGGCAAATATGGGGCAAACCTTATGGAAGAGGTGGCCCGTTATGCAATGGTTGCCGGTGCTATTGCACAACAACATGAGTTTGATGTAATCCATGCGCATGACTGGCTTACCAATTTGGCCGGTATCGCTGCCAAGAGGATTTCCTGTAAACCGCTTGTAATTCACGTTCACGCTACTGAATTTGACCGCACCGGCGAGAATGTCAACCCCGAAGTTTTCCGTCTTGAGCAGACCGGTATGCGCGAAGCTGACAAAGTTATCACCGTAAGCAATCTTACACGTAACATTGTAATCAACAAATATGGAATCGATCCTTCTAAGGTTATCACCGTCCACAACGCAGTGGATTTTTCAGGTAGAAGTGATTTAGGTGTACAGAGAGGCGTACAAGAGAAAATCGTCACTTTTCTCGGCCGCATCACCTTCCAAAAAGGCCCCGAATATTTTATCGAGGCTGCAAACAAGGTGCTCAAAATGTACCCTAATGTGCGTTTTGTGATGGCCGGAAGCGGTGATTTAATGAACCGCTCCATTAAACGTGTAGCACAATTGGGGATCTCGGATAGATTCCACCTTACGGGCTTCCTGAGAGGACAGGATGTGCAGCGTATGTTTGAATATTCTGACGTCTACGTGATGCCTTCGGTTTCCGAACCTTTCGGTATATCACCTCTTGAGGCGATGATATCCAGTGTGCCTACTATTATTTCCAAACAGTCAGGCGTGGCAGAGGTGCTCAGATATGCGATCAAGGTCGATTTCTGGGACATTGATGCACTTGCGGATGCGATATATGGCTTGCTCAATTATCCCGCACTTTCAAAAATGGCGATTGAGAGCGGCCTTGAAGAGGTCAATTCATTGAAATGGGACTATGCTGCAGCTAAGGTTAAGAAGGTTTACGAGGCAGCAATAAATGAGAAAAAATAAAAATTACAGATATGAAGTCAATTTGTTTATACTTTCAGGTACATCAACCGGATAGACTGAGGCAATTTCGCTTTTTTGATATCGGCAACGATTTTCATTATTTCGATGAATTTGCTAATCGCACCATACTCAGGAGAGTTGCAGAAAAGTGCTATCTCCCGACCAATAGCATCCTACTTGACCTCATTGCAAAACACGGCAAAGATTTCAAAGTGACATTTTCCATCACCGGTGTGGCTGTAGAGCAATTTCTAATGTACGCGCCTGAGGTGATAGAGAGCTTTAAGGCCCTCGCTGCTACCGGTTGTGTGGATTTTCTTGCAGAGACATATTCTCATACCCTGGCTTCTCTCTCTTCGCCTATCGAATTCAAGAAACAGGTGAAACAGCATGCAGATATGATTAAACGAGTGTTTGGCGTAAAGCCCACAGCATTCCGAAACACCGAGCTTATCTACTCCGATGCCATAGGAGATGCAGTAGCCGACTTGGGCTATAATGTCATGCTCACCGAGGGTGCAAAGCATATTCTCGGATGGAAGAGCCCCAATTTTGTCTATACAAACGCTATAAACCCCCGTCAGAAACTTTTACTTAGAAACTCCAGCTTGAGTGATGATATTGCATTCAGATTCTCTGACAAGAACTGGGAGGGGTGGCCTCTAACCGCAGATAAATATGCAGCTTGGCTTTCAGATGCCGTTTCAGGCGAGGATATTATCAATCTTTTTATGGATTATGAGACATTCGGTGAACACCAGAAAGAATACACAGGTATCTTCGAATTCCTGAAGGCTCTCCCTGAAGCTATTCTTGCTAAGGGTGATATACGCTTCAGGAGTGTTCCGGAGGCAATTTCTTGCCATCAACCCGTAGCACCGCTACATGTGCCATATCCCATTTCCTGGGCTGACGAGGAGAGGGACACCAGTGCCTGGCTTGGTAACGAACTCCAGAACGAAGCTTTCAATAAGATAGCAGCTCTTGAGGCTGATGTGCTTAAAGCGAAAGACGAGAAACTTCTCAACATATACAGAAAACTCCAGGAAAGTGACCACTTCTATTATATGTGCACCAAATTTTTCTCCGACGGATCCGTACATAATTACTTCAACCCTTATAATACCCCCTATGAGGCATTCATCAACTATATGAATGTATTCAGCGATTTCGAAATCAGAGTTAAAGAAAAGATCAACTCTTTGAAAGGGGAAAAGAAATAACTAGAACCACTATAATACGTTTATGAAACAAAATTCGATTATGCCCGACTACCTGTTTGAAATAAGTTGGGAAGTTTGTAACAAGGTAGGCGGTATACACACTGTCATTGCCACTAAATCACTATTTTTAGGAAAAGAATTTAAGAAAAATCATATTCACATCGGTCCTGACGTATGGAGGGAGACCGCTCAGAATCCCGAATTTACCGAAGATCCTATGCTCTTCCGTTCCTGGCGTGAAGCGGCTCTCAACGAGGGTCTGCGTGTGAGGGTCGGCCGCTGGAATGTTACCGGCAATCCCATTGCTATCCTGGTGGACTTTACTCAATTTATCTCTAAAAAGGACGAGATCCTTACCAACTTCTGGAAAAAGTTTGGAGTCGATTCTCTGAATGGCAATTGGGATTATATTGAGTCTGCACTCTTCGGCTATGCTGCAGGTAATGTTATTGATCACTTCGTACGTTTCAATGTCACTCCTCATAACCATGTAGTGGCACAGTTTCACGAGTGGATGACGGGAGCCGGCTTGCTCTACCTTAAGGAGAGTGATCTCCCTATAGGTACTATTTTTACCACCCATGCTACTGTTATTGGGCGTTGCGTGGCCGGTAAAGATCTTCCTTTATACGATCAGATTTATAATCTCAATGCAGATGATCTAGCGAGAGAGTTCGGAGTGGTGTCGCGCCACTCACTTGAGAAGGCTGCTGCAATTAACTCCGATGTGTTCACCACAGTGAGCCAGATTACAGCAGTAGAGTGCAAACAATTCCTGGGCAGAGAGGTGGATTTCATCACCCCTAATGGTTTTGAAAACAGCATAACTCCTCCTGAAGAGCAATTCCCCGAGTATGAGGCCAGGGCCAGGAAGAAGCTCATAGAGGTGGCATCTTGTATGTCAGGAGAGCATTATGATGAGGATTCGCTGCTGGTATGCATCAGCGGCCGCTATGAGTACAGCAACAAGGGTATAGATATCTTTATTGACGCGCTAAGTCGTCTGAATAGTGGCGGATATAAAGGAAAGAAAGTCTTGGCCTTTATAATGGTGCCATCAGGTCATAATGGTCCCGACAAGGAGCTTGTGTCTAAACTCAATGGAGCTGATACAAAATATACTACAAATGTGTCACATCTTTTGAGTGACGATTATGATGCGGTAACTAATCGCCTTAAGACGCTAAATCTTAACAATGGTGTAGGCGACAAGGTTAATGTGTTTTTTATCCCCACTTATCTTAATGGTAGCGACGGTATCTTCGATATGAGCTATTACGATTTGCTCGTTGGTATGGATCTAACTGTTTTCCCCTCATATTACGAGCCGTGGGGCTATACACCACTCGAGTCGCTCGCATTCAAAGTGCCCACTACCACTACCTCTCTTGCAGGATTTGGTCTTTGGGTGCAGGAGCATTACCCCACTGACAAGAGTCGTGAATCAATCGCCATAATTACCCGCACAGATTCCAACTATGATCAGGTTGTAAATGATGTAGTCAACCGTATTCGTGAAATTGCAGCCCTTTCTCCCAAGGAGAAGCAATCATATAAGGAGAATGCAAAGGAGGTTTCTGAAATTGCCCTTTGGGAAAATAATATTCAATACTACAAGAAGGCATTCTCCGCTGCTATCTCAAAGGTAGTGGTTGCAAAAGGAGAATTCCTCGGCGTCGTGGATGACAAGCCACAGTCATATAATAAACTGACTACCAATGAGCCTTCCTGGACCAATGTGCTTGTCAACAGGGAGATGCCGGAGAGTCTCAATCATCTCGACACCTTGGCAAGAAATCTCTGGTGGTGTTGGAATCAGAACGCAATTGACCTTTTCAGCTCAATTGATGCAACACTCTGGAAAAAGTGTAAGGGCAATCCCTTGGCGTTACTGGATAAGATTGACCTCAAAAGATACAAGGAACTTGAAAAGGATGCAGCCTTTTTGGAGCGTCTCGATGCTGTATATGCCGATTTCTGTACCTATATGAAGGGGAAAAAGGATCGTAAGGGTCCGAAAGTGGCTTATTTCTGCATGGAATATGGTTTGGACACCTCACTCAAAATATACTCCGGTGGTCTGGGTATTCTTGCTGGCGATTACCTCAAGGAGGCGAGTGATATGCAGGTAAATATGACAGCTGTGGGTCTGCTCTATCGATATGGTTATTTTACCCAGCATCTTTCCGCGATGGGAGACCAGATTTCCACATACGAGCCACAGGATTTTATGAAAATTCCTGCAACCCCTGTAAGAGATGCCGCAAATAATTGGGTAACAGTTACCATAGCATTCCCAGGACGTAATCTCTATGCAAGAGTCTGGAGAGTCGATGTGGGTCGAACGGAACTTTATCTGCTGGATACTGATTTTGAGGATAATTGGCCGGAAGACAGACAAATTACGTACCAACTTTATGGAGGTGACTGGGAAAACCGTCTAAAACAGGAGTTTCTTCTGGGTGTGGGCGGTATCAGGGCTCTCAGGGCTCTTGGCAAAGATGCGGAGGTATATCATTGCAATGAGGGTCACGCCGCATTTATTGGTTTGGAGCGTCTCTATGAATATATATCACAAGATAACCTTTCTTTCCCGGAGGCAATGGAAGTGGTAAGGTCTTCATCCCTTTTTACCACACATACTCCTGTGCCTGCGGGTCATGATGCATTTACGGAAGATATGCTCAGGGCATATATGTCGCACTATCCTTCTAAGCTAAAAATTGACTGGAAGACCTTTATGGAGCTTGGAAAGATTAATGTCAACGATCCTTCAGAGAAATTTTCGATGAGCTTTCTGGCTGCAACCCTTTCCCAGGAGGTCAATGGTGTCAGTTGGCTCCATGGAGTGGTTTCTCAGAAGATTTTCTCCGGAATGTGGCCCGGTTATCTGCCGGAGGAACTACATGTGAGCCATGTCACCAACGGAGTTCACTACCCCACCTGGACCGCCCCTGAGTGGAAAGAGATTCATGCGGAGGTATTTGGTGAGGAGTTTAATACACACCACTACGACAAGAGCTGTTTTGATGGCATTTACAAAGTCTCTAACGATAGGATCTGGAGTGTAAGAGAGCATTTGCGCCATAAACTCATCGAAGCCGTGAAAGAATACATGAGCGATACCTCTGCCACCAATCACTACTCACCACAGCAGATAGTAAAGATTAAAAAGACTCTGCGTGATGATATTCTTACTATAGGATTTGCACGCCGCTTCGCAACTTACAAGAGAGCTACTCTACTCTTCAGCGACCTGGAAAGGCTCAATGATATAATCAATAACCCTGATCGTCCGGTACAATTCCTCTTTGCAGGAAAAGCACACCCTGCAGATAAGGCAGGCCAGGATCTGATTAAGAGAATCATCGACATCTCCAAGATGCCTCAATTTATTGGTAAGATTGTATTCATACCTAATTATGATATTTCTATAGCTAAACTTCTGATACCGGGCGTCGATGTGTGGATGAACAATCCTACGCGTCCTTTGGAGGCTTCCGGCACCAGCGGTGAAAAGGCTGTTATGAATGGAGTTATGCACTTCTCCGTACTTGACGGATGGTGGGTGGAGGGCTACAAACCGGGCGCAGGCTGGGCTCTTCCTATGGAACGCACTTACGATGATCAAAACTTTCAGAATGATCTTGACTCTGCTACTATATACACCATCATAGAAAACGAAATAGCGCCTATATTCTATGACAAAGATGAGAATGGTATTTCTGATGATTGGATTGAAATCATAAAGAATACAGTCTCTCAAGTGGCTAGTAATTTTACCACCAACAGAATGATGAGTGATTATCTGGAAAAATATTATATCCCTCTGGCGAAACGCCAGAGAGAAATGGTTGCTTCAGATTTTGCAAGGGCAAGGGAAATGGCATTCTGGAAGAAACGTCTCCGTAGAGAGTGGCCTCATCTTGAGGTTATTTCACTTTCCAAGCCGGATGATGCGAAGGGTTCTCTTATTCTCGGAAAAAAATTTAATGCAGAACTGGTCATCGCTATTGGAGAACTCAACCCCAAGGATCTGGGAGTAGAACTTGTTGTGGCCACTAAGAACCAAAAAGGCGAATTAAGGATCCGCAATAGTTTTGAATTTAAGACTACTTCATTCGAAAATGGCGTGGCTACCTATAGTGCCAATGTGGTTCCCGGTATGGCAGGTTCGTTTCATATAGCAATGCGCATTTACGCTAAAAATGACAAAATGCCTCACAGGCAGGATTTTGAACTTGTGAAATGGTTGTAGCAACTACGGGTTTTTTTGACGGACTTCATCTTGGTCACAGAAAAGTCTTGGATAAGCTCATCTCCATCGCAGAGGAGCAGCAAGGGCAGAGCATGATAATCTCTTTCTGGCCCCATCCGAGAACTGTTCTTCAACAGGAGGCCTATAAACTCAGACTACTGACAACTCTTGAAGAGAAGCGCGAATTGTGCTTCTCTTTAGGGATTGACAGATTTGAAGTAATCTGTTTTGACAAAGAGTTCAGTCAACTCAACACAGAGGAATTTTTTCGACAATATCTAGTGGATAAATATAATGTTTCAACACTGGTTATAGGATATGATCACCGTTTGGGACATGGGAAAGATGAGAGGGATATAATGGAGATTGCCACCTCTTGTGGCATTCGTGCTGTTCGTGTAGATCAATTTCAGGTAGGGGAGAGAGTGATTAGTTCTACAGCTATTCGCAACCGTTTGCTCGAGGGGGATATTTCTAGTGCCAATGAATGGCTCGGTTATCGTTATTCTCTTCATGGAGTGGTTATTTCCGGGAACCGACTTGGTCGAACCATAGGTTTTCCAACAGCCAATATGCAGCTCTACGAACCTCTCAAGCTTATTCCTGCAAACGGAGTCTATTTTGTCAGCGTCGAGGTTACGGGTGGTACTTACAAGGGCATCTGCAATATAGGTACGCGCCCTACTGTGTCCAACGACAGTAGCCGCAAGATAGAGACTCATATTCTGGATTTTGATGAAGAGATATATGGGTTGGATATCAAGATTTCATTTATTGAGAGACTTCGTGACGAACGTCGTTTCGGTTCGCTGGAAGAGTTACATCGGCAACTTCTGCTTGACAAAGAGTGCTGTATTAAAAAAATATTGTAACTTCGTGCAAATCCCTGAGTTATGGAAGGCTTTGATATTTTTGTAATGGTGTTGGCGATTTTTACTGCGATTGTAGTAACTGTTGCCAAAAGCAAGAAACAGCAGGACCACAAAAAAGGTCACCCTGCCAGACCAATCCCTACCCCAACTCCTTCACGTCATGGAAGAGATGATATTCCCTCTGATGTTCTAGAAGAGGTAAAAAGAGCTCTTGCCGAAGCGGAGAAATACTCATTACAGCCGGAGCAAGGGATTGAGAACTATATGGAGCTTGAACCTATGGATTCACAACAGTTAAAAATTGGTGCTGAGGAAGGTATCAGGAGTACTGCTGCCGTTAAGGATGAGAAGTATTATTTAGAAAAACAAAATAAGGTTGCAAAGGGGGTAAAAGTCAATATAGACCCGCGCTATCTCATCATTTATTCAGAGATTATGCGCCCCAAATGGGAGGAATATTGATTTTTTTGACTATTTTTGTGGCTGATTAACGAATGAAAGGATCCCCAATCGGGATTCCTTTCGATTTTTTTATATTATTATATAGAAATGTCAACTAATATAAATTACATTACACAGGAAGGTCTTAAAAAACTTCGTGAAGAATTAGCGCAATTATTTGCTCAGAGGCCTGTTATTTCAAGACAGATTGCTGATGCCAGGGATAAAGGCGACCTTTCTGAAAACGCTGAATATGATGCAGCTAAAGATGCACAGGGCCTTCTTGAGTTAAAGATATCCAAACTTGAAAGTCTCATTGCAAACGCAAAAGTTATCGATGAGTCGAAGATCAATACCAATGAGGTACAGATGCTCAACAAGGTAAAGATCAAAAATCTACACACCAACTCCGTGGCGGAATACACACTTGTGGGTGAGAGTGAGGCAAATTTCAAAGAGGGCAAACTCGCTGCTACCACTCCCATCGGCAAGGCCCTTATCGGTCATCGCAAGGGCGACATTGTTGAAGCGACAGTACCTTCCGGTATTATAAGGTTCGAAATTCTTGATATTTCAATATAGTCACAGATATGGCATCAATTTTTACAAGGATTGTAAATGGTGAGATTCCATCTTACAAAGTCGCGGAGGACGATAGGTTCTACGCATTTCTAGACATCAACCCTCTGGCAGAGGGTCACACTCTCGTTATTCCTAAAGTTGAGGTTGACTACATTTTTGATCTGGATCAGGAGACCTACCAGTCTCTTTTTGCATTTGCCCGAAAGGTGGCTATTGCCCAAAAGAGTGTAATTCCCTGCAAAAGGATCGGCATGGCCGTGCTTGGAATGGAGGTTCCCCATACGCACATCCACCTTGTGCCCCTCCATAGTGAAGGCGATCTTGATTTCCGAAAGGAAAAAATCTCTCTGACACCGGAACGATTTAAGGAGATTGCCTACCTGATTTCCAATGCTTTCAATAAGATTTAAACAATGAAGAGATTTTTTTCATTTGTCTGCGCACTTTTTATTTTCGCAGCCTGCTCTCAGAAGCCGACGGCTGTGATAAAGGGCTCTATTGAGGGTGCAGAAGAGACACCTATTGTGCTCCAAAAGCTCAATTTCAGCAAAATACAGGTGATTGACACCATTAAGACCACACCTGACGGCAACTTCAATTATAAAGTGAAGCTTTCCAGCGCTTCCCCAGGATTCTACTATCTATATTATGAAGGAACTAAGCTGGCATCAATGGTACTTCTCCCCAAAGACAGGGTTACTATCAAGGCTGACCTCAATGGTAACTTTACAGTAGAGGGTAGCGAAGAATCTCTCTTGCTTCAGGCCATTGACAAGGAGTTTCTCAAAACCTCCGCTCAGCTCTCAGATTTGGCAGCCAGAAGTGCTGAGGGTGAAGATGTAGGGCTGGATATGGGAAGGACTTATATAGAGTACCGCAAAACCGCTCTAAAACATGTTTTAGGAAATCCCCACTCGATCACGGCAGCCACAACGCTTTTCCAGCGTTTTAATGAAAATCTTCCCGTATTCGGTGAAATTAGTGATCTGTTCATTTTCAGGCAGGTGTATGACTCCCTTCAGACTGTATATCCTCAGTCTGAGTATGTGATTGCGCTCAGAGATGAGATAACAGCCAGAGAGAGAGCATTTGAGTTGAGTCATAAACTCTCCAATGTCCAGGAGGCTCTCTTCCCGGATCTCGAAATGCCAGATGATAAAGGTGAGATGAAACGTCTTTCTGATTTGACCGGTAAGGTAATTATCCTCTCTTTCTGGAGCGTTGCGCAGGATGCACACAAGATGTTCAACAACGATCTTATAGAACTCTATCAGAAATATAATTCAAAGGGACTTGAGGTTTACCAGATTTCTCTCGATATAGATAAGGCCTCGTGGGCATCTATTGTAAGGTCACAGCAACTCCCCTGGACCTGCGTAAACGATGGTAACGGTATCAACTCGCCCTCAATGACTGCATACAACATAACACAGATACCGACATTTTTCGTCATAGGGCGCGACGGCTCGATCGTTGGCAAGGATCTGTTTGAAAAGGATGAGCTGGAAAAAGTAATTAAAGCGCAGATCTAGAGCAGCTTTTTCTTGCTGATACCGGCAACAAAGTCCTTAAGATAGAAGGGTTCAAAGTAGGCAATATCTTTGAACTCTTTTTTTGTAAATGCCTTAGTGGCCGGGATGATCATATGCTGTGCCAAAGGATTACACTGCTCGAAAATAGCGTTGGGATGGCTGATTACACCTTGTAATTTGGAGGCGGCATTTCCTACAAAAATAACGCTATCCTCATCCAAAAGATCTCTAAAACTATCTTTGTCAAAGATAATAGGTTCAACTTCCACCAGAGGAGTGCCGTTGCGGTCAAAAACGGCACAATATGCCTCCATCCTGCGTGCATCTATAAGGGCAACAATCTTGTCCGCCCTGTCAACTGCCGCCATTGCCAGAATTTGCGGAGTTGGAACGCTTATAAGTGGTTTGCCAGAACCAAAACAAAGACCTTTGGCAGTGGAAACTCCAACTCTCAGACCGGTGTATGAGCCGGGACCTTCACTTACCGCTACAGCATCGCACTCTGCGATAGTCATACCGCTTTCGGCAAATACTTCACTTATTTGCACTGCAAGTCTTGATGCGTGACTTTTAGGCCGGTCACAGTATCTGGAAGCAATCACTTCGCCCCCTTTCGTTAAAACTGTGGTACAAATCTCTGTGCTGGTCTCCAGCAGGAGAAAAACGGTGTCTTTCATATCAAATAATTGTTCTTCACATTGTCCCACGGACTTTCATTCCCTCTTCCAACTCTTTACTTATAGCTGAGTAGGGACCGGCAACTATTCTACTTCCAGGCTCCAGTCCCGATATTATCTCTATGGAGCTAAAATCCTGAATACCTGACATTACAGGTGTCGCATGCACGGTATTTTTCTCATCCACTCTCCATACGCACTCAATCCCGTTTCTAATGAAAACCGCCTCAATGGGGACCGTCATTATATCTGCCCTATGTCCTGTCACTATTGTAACCCTGGCTGACATTCCCGGTCTAAAAGGGAGTGTAGTAGGGGAAGTTACACCTGCTGTTGTATCACACTGTATGCCAATCCTGACCTCAAAGGTAGTAACTTGTTCAAAGTTTGAGTACAAATTTGTGGCCGAATTTGCAATTTGTGTTACAATTCCCTCAAATAATTGCCCGGGACAGGCATCAATATCTATTTTTGCGCTATTTCCAGGGTTAAGTTTGAGAATATCATTTTCGTTGACATCCACCACTACTTCCATGTCGCTAAGGTCAGCTATCCGCATGATTTCAGTACCTGCCATCTGACTTGTGCCAACAACCCGCTCGCCTGTTTTTACGGCAATCATTGAGATGGTTCCATCCATCGGGGCGCAGATTACAGTCTTGGTGAGATTTTCCGTTGCCTCTTTCAGAGCGGCCCTGCCACTACTAACACCATATTGTGCTGCTGTGAGTTGTTCTTTGGCTATTTCAAAGTTTAGTTGTGATGTCTCATATTCGGCTGCTGAGATTACGTTCTCCTTATAAAGAATCTTATTGCGCTTGAAATTGACTTCTGCTTGTTTAAACTGGGCTTTTTGTTGCAGATAGTCGCTTCTGGCCGCATTGAGTACAGCTTCCGCTCTTTCTACCATAGAAATATAGACATCCTGGCGGATTTTTACAAGTACATCTCCTTTGCTGACATTATCTCCCTCGCGACAATTGAGTTCCACGATTTCACCTGAGACATCCGGAGTGATGGAGACTTCGATTACCGGTCTTACTTTGCCGTTGGCGGGAATACTTTCCACCAGATCCTTTTTTTCTATAGTAAACAAACGTACTTCTGTTACGTTTCCACCTCCTGACGCTATAAGTATCACGATTAGTACCACAGCGACGATGAGCATTACTATATGCCATTTTTTCAATTTAATTTTCCTCAATTTCATATCTAAAAAATTTCAATAGTCCTCTATTTGCCTAAGTAGTGCTCTACGATCATCCGCTGGAATAAATACTGGAAATAGGCCTGAACATGCTCTGAAGTGGCTTTTAGGCAAAGGTTCTTGGAAATGATGTAATCGGTGGCTGAGATTTCCCCCACTTCTAGCTTAAATTCGTTCATGCGTAAAAGCTCTTCGGAGGCTTTGCGGCTCTTTTCTGCAGCAATGCAGCGACTGCGGCAACTGCGGCACTCTGCTATGGCCAGCTCGATCTCATCAGCAATTTTCCGACGAACTTTTTCCAAAGCGATGCTGCTTCTGGAAAGGGCGCTTTTTGCTCTTTTAATCCTGTGAACTGTGGCAATGGATCCCGTAATAGGCAGTTTAAGTGTAAATCCCACAAAAGGAGTCCAATGCTCTTTGAACTGCTCTTTGAATTTTTTATCAACCGCATTGTTGTAGTAAGTCCCATAACCTGTTGAGAGTGTTATGATTGGAGAGAGTGCACTTGCTGCTACCCCTATGGCAGCTCTATCTGCCTCCAGGGCAGCTTTTGCAGCCCTCGTGGAGGGATGCGCATCAGCTATCTTGTATGCCGATATCTCCAAAATTTCCTCCGTAGGCAGCGTATCCATAGCCGGAACCTCTACGTCAAATCGGCTGTCATACGGGAGATTAATCAGCTGCATGAGTGCAATGCGGCTATTATCGATCTCTGCGGCGGAGGCGGTTATAGTGTACTGCTCCTGGGCTACCTGGGCCTCGAGTTCCATCAGGCTGCTCAAGGGACGCAGCCCCGCCAGCACCATCTTACGACATTTCTCCATTTGTCTGATGATGCTCTCACAGTTATATTCCGCTATGGAGTGCAGTTCTTTCGCCAGTACCATTTGGAGGCAGCTTCGGATAACACTGACTTTAACCGCATCACGCATCCCTTCGAGAGATCCGGCTGCCTGTTTGAGTGAGTAACCGGCTTCTTTGATACTGAAGTAGCCCTTGAGCCCCTCGAATAGTGTTACGCTGCCTCCTATCGAGGCATTGGTGCCTTGTGTTCCCTTGAGTTTGTATGGCGAGAGACGCTCCCAGTTGAAATCATGCCCAATTTCTCCTCCTATATGCGGAATAAGACTCCAGGAGAGCTCCTTCAGTGCACTTTCGCTCTCTTTGAGTGAGGCCTGGGCACTTTTGATATCGTGGTTATGCTCCATTGCGTGAATGATGCATTGCTCCAGAGTCCAGCTTTGCCCCGATAAGAAGAGTGTACCTGCAAGCAGCAGGACGGTTGTCAGCGTAAGGCACTTTGTATTTCTTTTCATATCCAGAGTTGTAATAAATGGGATTCCCGGGTGCCGCGAGCACCCGGAATTCCCGCTATTGGACGGTTATACTTTCTTTCCTCCGGTAAGGCTTTTTAATTTTTTAAAGAAAGTGCAGATATACTGCGCTACAAGCCCGATAACATAACCGATGTAGTAAAGTGCATCCTGGGCCTTTTTATCAAGGCCTCCAACGATGCAAACCGACTCGCGTACCTCAATAGGTCTGAGTCCCGGTACCGTGAAATTTTCTATCATAGTCAGACCCCTCCATCATTTTTTCCCTTTGATACTATTCCATCCGTCAATAATTCCTCTTAGGAGTTTTGGCAGATAGTCACCTATAAAATTGATGATGGCTCTTACTTTTTCGAATAATGTGACGGCACTCACAGTTGCCCCGCCTGCCGACTGGAGTTCAATGGAAGTCATTTCCCTCAATCCCAGTGCTTTCAATCGTTTTTCTTCCATAAAGCTAAATTTTTTGTGTTACTCCGTTCTTTGGTCAGGTG
>JAAYDZ010000072.1 GCA_012728975.1 Bacteroidales bacterium | reverse complement strand
CTCATCCTATAATAGCCGCAAAGGTCAACAATGTTAGTCAGGGACTCCGCTACCGCGCCTTCAACAACCGCAACGTGGAGTTTTTGGACTACACATCCTATACCGGTCGTGGTGTTTACCGCAGGTCACTCTGCTTTCTGCTCTACAAAGCAGCGCACGATATTTTCCCCGGTTGCAGGGTAGTCATACGCCGGCCCATTTCAAAAGGCTTCTTCTGCTATATCGATAAAGATGGGAATGGCTCTATGAACATCTCCAAAGCAGAACTTATACAACTGCGTTCAAGAATGGAAGAACTGGTGGAACAGGATATCCCCTTCCGCCGACATGAAGTACTAAAAGAGGAAGCAATAGAGATATTTCGCAGCATTGGTGCTGACGACAAGGTACGGCTACTGGAGACAACAGGAGATCTCTATGTGATTTATTACACCCTGTTAGAGACTCCCGATTACTACTACGATGCGCTGCTTACTAGCACCGGATATCTCAAAATATGGAGTCTTAACCCTTACAAAAACGGATTGCTGCTCAGGGTACCGGACAGGCATCGCCCGGAACAGCTAACCCCATTAATTGAACAGCCAAAAACATTCGAGATTTTCTCGGAGGCCAATCGTTGGAACCAGATAATGGGACTCAATACTGTAGGAGATCTAAATGCTGCCATTGCAAGCGGAAAGACCTCCGACCTTATTTATGTGGCTGAAGCTCTCCAAGAAAAGAAAATTGTGCAGATAGCAGAAGAGATTGACCGAAGGATGAAGTCCGACAAACCACTGCGTCTGATACTGATTACAGGCCCCAGCAGCAGCGGAAAATCCACTTTCTGCAAACGTCTGAGCATCCAGCTTATGGCATGTGGCCTAAAGCCGATATCATTCTCCACAGATGACTACTTTGTCAATCGCCTGGACACACCCCTTCTGTCGGACGGCTCATTTGACTTTGATAATTTTGAGACTGTAGATCATAGGTATCTACAGAGTGATATGCTCAAACTTCTGAATGGAGAAACGGTAGAGGTGCCGGAGTACAATTTCGTCACCGGACTGCGCGAATTCAACGGACGTAGACTCCATCTGGAAGATGGCTCCATCTTAATTGTGGAGGGCATTCATGCTCTTAACCCTAGATTGACCGATCAGGTGGAAGAGAGCATTAAGTACAGGATATTCATCAATACCATCACCAGTATCGCATTGGATGATCACAACTGTATCCCCACCAGCGACAACCGTCTCCTACGAAGGATTGTGCGCGACTACAACCTGGGCTCCTTTACCGCAAGGGAGACCATCTCCAACTGGCCCAATGTACGCCGAGCAGAGGTCAAATGGATCTATCCCTTCCAGGAGGATGCTGATGCAATGTTCAACTCCTCCTATCTGCTCGAGTTTGCAGTACTCCATTCGCACGCGGAGAGAATCCTAAGGACCATACCCAAGAACTGTAAAGAATACAGCGAAGCTCATCGCCTACTCAAATTCCTTAGTTACTTTACACCTGTTTCTGATAAAGATGTGCCCTCTACCTCCCTTATGCGTGGTTTTATCGGAGGAAGTAGTTTTTGATAATTATTCAACCCAATAATATAAAACAATAATGAAGCGACTTTTCCTTATACCGGTGCTTCTGATATGCACCATTATTTCTATCAGCGCGCAGGATAAAGTGGTAAAGAAGGTACTCGAACTCGGTAAGAGTAACAATACCACAATGAACCACATTGACATCCTCGCCAACCGAATCGGCGGCCGTCTTATAGGCTCCCACGCACTCACTGATGCCGAAAATTGGGTTATCAGCAAATTTGAAGAGTGGGGAATGGAGTATTACACCCAAGATGTAGGCTCTATCAATGTAGGATTTAACCGAGGCCCCTGGTTCGGACGTATGCTCAGCGAAGACGGTATGCAGCTCCATTTCGCGACACCCTCCTATACAGCCGGCACAAAAGGCCGTCAGATAGGCCATGTATTGATTGAACCTAAGAGCAGAGGAGAATTGGAAAGGATGAAAGGAGCACTCAAAGGAGCCTGGGTACTTATTTCAGGCAAATCCAACGGCAATCCTATTGACAATTCATCCGAAGGCGAAGAGATCAGAGCGAAAGCAATTGCAGAAAACGACTCAATTGCACGTCTAAACAACGAAATCAGAGCCTACAACTATGCAAACAGGGAGAATCCTAAGGAGATGATCCCCTATGTGGAGTGTCCCGCAATGTTCTACAAGGAGATGATCGAGGCCGGAGTACTCGGATTCATCCAGTCTGCATCCCTGCCTATGACTATCCTCTCCAACAGAAAAAACGCATACGACATAACTTATGACAACCTGCCTACTGTATGCGACATCAAACTTGACGAACATCAATTCAAAATAATTGAACAGAAGGTTAAGGAGCGCCAGACATTTTTCCTTGAATTTGACATACGTAACCATTTCAGCATCGGCCCGATCAAATATAGAAACATAATTGGCGTCATTAAGGGCAGCAAGTATCCTGATGAATATGTGATGCTGGGTGCTCATATAGATGCATATGATATCGCCACCGGTGCAGTAGATGATGCCAATGGCTCAGCAGTAGTTCTCGAGGCTGCCAGGCTCCTCGCTATGAGCGGAGCAAAGCCTAAAAGAACCATCCTTTTCTGTCTCTGGACAGGCGAAGAATTCGGACTATTGGGTTCCAAATATTTTGTTGAAAACAAAACCGTCAATCTGGAAAAAATCTCAAACTATTTCAATCGTGACGGAGGTCCTCTGTGTGTGACCGGAATTACTGTTCCGGAAGCGATGTACGATGACTTCGTAAAGGTAGCAGAACCACTTGATGGGTACTCTGAAGAGTTCCCTTTCACGGTTAATAAGCGTCAGGGAGAGCCCCGAAGGCGTCCGACAACTCCTGGAGGTAGTGATCATGCCCACTTTGCCATGAACGGAGTACCCACTATCTCACTGAGCGAAACTGACCACAAAGGCTACAACTTCAGTTATGGCGAAATCTGGCACACTGAAAATGACGTGTATCAGAAGGTCTTTCCTGATTATATGGAACACTCTTCGGTAATAACCGCTGTCATTGTTTATGGTATCGCAAACCTCGACCATCTCCTCTCCCGTGAGGGATTGTATAAAGAATAACGGGAAGGTATTTAGGTTATTAACAACCAACGGGGTGATTAAATCACCCCGTTTTGTTTGTCAAATGTTTGATGTATGTCAAAAGAAAAATTCTCTGGAGACAACTGTGCTATTGCCACAATTATCCTCAGCTTTAACGACAATGGTATGCTTACTGCCACGGGAAATACGTAAAGGATCCAGACGCAAAGTAACACGGCCACGTTTTAACATCGAAAGATGCCATTTTCCATCAATTTCCACTCTATAATCCTTTATACCTGAAAAATCATCCTCAAGATAGATTAAAATTTCACCCCCCGCGCGGAGTATATTACCCTTACGTTCCCAGAAAGAAATCGTAGGAGGTGTGGTATCAGTCGTGACGCACCAGGTTCCGAATCCGACACGGCCACGCACTCCGTTACCATCCCATTTGCCACCGGCATAAGAAAGTACACCATCCCGGTAATGTGCCAAACATGCCTTTGAATGGAGAGACTCAGGCATAGCACTCTCTAAGAATAGTTCGCCATTAAGGTGTAATGGAAGCGAGGGATCTCCGAGTTTCCAAACTGCTGAGAAAATAGAGGAAGAATCCGCCTCAGCCACCTTTGCATAGGGAAACCATCCCGAATCATAAAGTGATGCAGCGGGCAAAGTGTAGGAAACCCCCTCATCGGTGAAGAGGTGTGGCATATACCAAAGAATCGGAATGCGCTTCAGATCTTCCTGGCTTGCAAGTGCTGTGGCCACAGCAGAAAGAGAACTCTCAAGATAGTCATCACGTCTGACCTTGAAGGAAATAGTGGAGCTATTACCATGCTCATCACTTATACGCACCTTAAGATCGTGTTCATCGTAATCATTGAGTACAATGAGACCGCGTTCAGGAGCATAGATGTGCTCTGAAAGGAGGTTATTGGGATCTAGAAGTGTTTTAATAACATCGTCGCCTCCCACACTCTGCTCACGCAACGCACTGAGATAACGTCCCTGCCTAGGATGGATTTCACCCACTTCAAACCGGAATACCGTATCCCTTTCGAGCAGTACCAGATACTCTACGACTGCCAGTTTACCGGTGGTTCCGTTCTGGCGATCAATTGCATCTATGCCTAGATAGCTCTTGTGAGGCAGTCGGACAGTGGTGCCGGAAAGAGATGCGGGATAGTTGGAACTACGCAGGGGATATCTGACAGGAAGAGTTAGCGTATCGCAATAACCAAAGAAAAAGAGGCGCTGAAATACCGGTGGGATGTCATCAACAACTTTGTAGTAACCCCTCGCCAAATAGTTTAGCGGAGTCTGAGTAGCTAAGTCGCGGACCTCCAGATGGAGATGTGGTGCCACGGAGTAGCCGGTATTGCCCACTCTTCCTATGGCCTCACCACGTTCTACCGGCAGTTGTCCCGACTCAAACTCCAGCGAAACTTCAAATCTTTCAGAGGCATACTGCTCCTCTTCCACCAACACCGCAAATTCAGGCACAAAGTCATGCATATGGCCGTATAGAGAGAGTGTACCATCCGGATGCGTGATATAGACAGCATTACCATAACCTCCCGTAGAGACGCTCAAACGGGAGACATATCCTGATTTTATAGCATAGATAGTGTCTCCTACTACACCTCCTACACGCCAGTCAAGGCCGGTGTGGAAATGATCTCGCCTCAACTCACCATAGGAGCCTGCAAAAGATTGAGGAACCTTGAGCGGAGAGCAGGGGATTTCCTGTGCGCAGAGCGCGAAAGAGAAGAACAGTAGTAGTAAAGAGAGAATTCTTCGCATAATACTATTTATTGAAGAAACTCTTTACTTTGTCGAAAAATTGTCGATCGTATTTATCAGGGTCAGGTTTGAATGCATCCGAATCTCTGTATTTCTCCAATATCTCTTTATCCTTTTTATCGAGCTTCTTAGGGATCCACACCTGTACAAATACAAGCATATCGCCTGTGCCATAACGGTTGATGTCGGGAACTCCCTTGCCTTTGAGACGTAATATCTTGCCGGGTTGAGTGCCGGGCTCTATTTTAATCCTAAGTTTACCGTCAATCGAAGGCACCTCGGCATCAGATCCGAGCATGGCATCAATCGCTGAAATATAGAGATTGTATATCAAATCGTTGTCATCGCGTTTAAGTTCCGGATGTTCTTCCTCCTCAATCACCACCAGCAGGTCACCATTGACACCGCCGGCTTTAGAGGCGTTACCTTTACCTTTTATAGTGAGTTGCATACCATCCATTACTCCTGGGGGAATGGAGAATGCTATCTCCTCCGATTTTTTAACAAGACCCGAACCATTACATTTGCGGCAAGGATTTACAATTCGTTTGCCCTCTCCTTTACATTGAGAACAGGTGGACTGACTCTGCATCTGGCCGAGCATGGTCTGGACAACTCTGGTCACCACTCCCCTGCCATTACACTGTTCACAGGTCTTTATATCAGCCTCCGAAACTGCTCCTTTACCGTTACATTCCGAACATTGAACCGCTTTGTTGATTTTGATTTTTTTGTCTACCCCTTTCACTACATCAGAAAGATTGACCTTGACGCGAATTCTGATATCCGAGCCGCGTGAAATTCTCTGGCTGGCTGCAGTACCTCCTCCGAAACCTGAGAAACCGCCAAAACCACTGAAGCCTCCAAAAGCGCCACCGAAGATGTCGCCAAACTGGCTGAAAATATCCTCCATAGAGAATCCTCCTGCAGAGAATCCTCCCTGACCGCTCAATCCAGCATGTCCAAACTGATCATATCTGGCACGCTTGTCGTCATTACTGAGTACATCATATGCCTCGGCAGCTTCCTTAAACTTCTCTTCAGCCTCTGCATTACCCGGGTTCTTATCGGGATGGTACTCAATGGCCTTCTGGCGGTAAGCCTTTTTTATCTCCTCCGCTGAGGCATTCCGGGCAACGCCAAGCACTTCGTAATAATCTCTTTTTTCTGCCATAGCCCTATACCCCCACTACTACTTTAGCATATCTTACCACTTTACCATTAAGAGTATAGCCTTGTAAGACAACATCAATAACTTTATTTTTGAATTCTGAATCCTGGGCCGGGAGCTGTGCCACAGCCTCGTGGAAGTCGGTATTGAAAGTCTGGCCTAATGCCTCGATTCTCAACATTCCCTTTGACTTTAGATAAGTCGTCAGTTTTGTGTAGATAAGATCCGTACCTTCGATCGCCGCTTGTGAGGCATCAGACTCTTTAAGAACCTTGATAGCTCTTTCGCAGTCATCCAGTACGGGGAGAAAACCCACCAAAATATCCTTTCCGGCTGTGGCAATCATATCGAGACGCTCTTTGGCGGTACGTCTGCGATAATTGTCAAATTCTGCCACATTGCGGATATATTTGTCATTAAGTTCCTCTATCTGAGTTTTTAGTTTTTCAATCTCCGCAATGAGCGATTCTTCCTGTGTGAGGTCTTTGCTGTCTTCCAAATCGGGCTCATGAGTGGTTTTAGCTCCTTTTTTGGAATTTTCTTGCTCTTTAATGCGGTCTTTCTTAGTCATATTTTTTTCTTTTTGTTCGTAATACTTTATTATGCCGTAAAGAAACAAATAATCTGCCAATGAAAAAAATAAGACAAAATGGCAGAAAAAGAGTAAGTTTGCTACTCAAATTTATGTTTGAACAGATAGGCACATATTTATCTGCTACTTCACTATACTCTGTAGAGATGATCTCGATTCTCATACTTGTAGGAGCATTCGTCGGGTTCATCAATACTGTCGCGGGTATGGCTACCATCATCTCTTACGCCCTTTTTATGGCTATGGGAATGCCGATTAATATTGCCAATGCCACTACACGTATCGGTGTCCTTGCCCAGTTTTCAGTCACCTCCGCAGTCTTTCGCAAAGAGGGTTATCTTGACCTCCGGCTAGCCACAAAAGTAGGGATTCCGGTTGGTCTTGGGGCATTTTTGGGAGCAGAATTTGCTGCTTTGCTACCCACCAACCTAATAGAATGGGTCACTGGAAGCGTGATTCCCCTCATAGCCCTATTGCTCTTTGTAGACAAGAAAAGGTTCACAGACCGTTACGAATCCTTATCCAATTCCAATATGACCCTATGGAAGTATCTAATATTCTTTTTAATTGGAATTTATGGAGGGTTCACCCACATTGGAGTTGGTCTGCTGATAATGTTCGGTTCATTTTTCCTTCTGGGAATTGATCTTTTGCACGCTAATGCCATCAAGCAGTTTGCGGTGGTGATCTATACTCCGATTGCACTTGTTATTTTTGCCATTCACGGGCTGATCAATTGGCCTGTGGCTCTGATTTATGCTATTGGCAACATCACAGGAGGGTATATTGCTTCAAAGGTGGCAATAAAATGGGGAGAACGTTTTATCAAGATTTGTGTCCTTATAGTTGTTCTGGCAATGTCGTCCTGGCTTATCTATAAGCAATTCTAAGTTACCAACGTATCCAATTACGCCTTCCAGGCGGACATATCCTTGCCGGATAGCTCTGCATTACGAATTTCCGTGGAGGAGATATTATGAAGTCTGCCTTCCAGCAAACGGATGCCTTTAATAGCGGAACGGCTATTGTGCTCTTCACAGAGAGCAGGTGCATCTACCCCCTTTCGTGGATAAACCCAAATTTCAAACTCGTCTATCAGCTCCTGATAACGATACCAACGGCTTAAGATGGTAAGATTGTCGGCACCAATAACCATTATATGATGGCAAGTGGGTTCTTTTTCGCGTAGATATCGTAGAGTATTTATGGTGTAGAGTGGCTCCTTAAGGTGGTATTCCACATCGGAAACCTTGACATCCAGGCCACTTCGCTCTATTGCTGCTTTAACATTCTTCAATCTTACACTTTTTGAGTAGTTCTTCTGTTTCATCGGGTTTTGTGGCGACACCACTACTCTCACCTCGTCTACTTCCGTATGCTCCTTAAGGTACTTTAAAATCTCAAGGTGGCCGGTATGCATCGGGTTAAAGGTTCCAAAGAAGAGTGCCACCTTTTTTTTTGGACGTGCTATAAACTCAGCCACACACTCCTCCGCCTCTCTGAGGCAGGTAGCAAGGTCATCATTAATCAGGACCACATCAAACTTGGATGCATAACGAACTTCACTCCTTGCCTTAACAACTCTCGCTTCTATAGCCTCAGGAGAATCGGTACCTCTTAGTTCCAATCTTTTACGAAGGACTTTTATGGAGGGTGCCTTTATGAATACGGAGAGAGCCTGATCACCCAGAAGCTTCTTGAGATTGATTCCGCCCTTGACATCGACATCGAATAAAATGATGTTACCGTTGAACCAGATACGTTCCATTTCCGACTTCAGCGTACCGTAGAAAGAGCCCGGATAGACCTCTTCATACTCAACAAACTCATTTGCTAAAATCCTTCTACGGAATTCTTCTTCGGATAAAAAGTAGTATTCCCTACCATTTTGCTCCAAGCCACGGGGTGCTCTGGATGTGGCCGAAATAGAGAATTCAAGGTTGTCAAATTTGGTCAGAAGATGATTGACCACAGTACTTTTGCCAGACCCCGAGGGAGCTGAGAAGATTATCACTTTCTTATTCATGTGCACGTTATCTCTGCTTTACTTGAATAGACAAAAATAGTGATATTCCTCAAAAAACTATTATCTTTGTAGAGTTTATTTATCTAAAACCGTCAAACCGAAAATATATTTTAAAGATTATGATTTCTTATAAAGATTTAGGCCTTGTAAATTCCAGAGAGATATTTGCAAAGGCAATGAAGGGTGGATATGCCATCCCGGCGTTCAATTTTAACAACATGGAGCAGTTACAGGCCATAATACAGGCCTGCGTAGAGACCAGGTCTCCCGTTATACTCCAGGTATCGAGTGGTGCACGCAAGTATGCCAATCAGACACTACTAAGATATATGGCACAGGGTGCTGTAGAATATGCCAAAGAACTTGGCTACAACATTCCCATTGTGCTGCATCTCGACCATGGTGATTCATTCGAACTCTGTAAATCCTGCATCGAATTTGGTTTCTCCTCCGTTATGATTGACGGATCACATCTTCCTTATGATGAGAATGTCGCTCTGACAAGAAGAGTTGTTGAATATGCTCACAAGTATGACGTGACCGTAGAAGGCGAACTCGGTGTTCTTGCCGGAGTCGAAGATGAAGTATCAGCTGAGGAGCATATCTACACCAAACCCGATGAGGTTGAAGACTTCGTAAATAAAACAGGAGTTGACTCTCTTGCCATTTCCATAGGCACATCACACGGAGCATTCAAATTTAAACCAGGCCAAAAGCCCAAAATCCGTCTCGACATCCTTTACGAAATCGAGAAGCGTATCCCCGGCTTCCCCATCGTACTCCACGGTTCATCCAGCGTTCCCCAGGATATAGTCGCCGAAATCAACAAGTACGGCGGTGCTCTTAAAGACTCCATCGGTATCCCCGAAGACCAGCTTCGCGAGGCAGCCAAGTCTGCTGTCTGCAAAATCAACATTGACAGCGACGGACGTCTTGCTATGACAGCTGCTGTAAGAAAGGTGTTGACTGAAAAACCTGCTGAGTTTGACCCTCGCAAGTATCTCGGCCCCGCTCGTGACAAGCTCAAAGAGCTTTATAAGCACAAAGTTATCAATGTTTTGGGCAGCAATGACAAAGCCTAATAAAAAACGGGGATGAACCCCGTTTTTTGTTACTAGTTATGAGTTTCGAGTTAGGAGTCAATAGTAGATTTTGTGGTTCTGTGTAAGATGTTTAGTTTATTTGGAATGTGAGGTTATGGTTTATGAATATCAAATTTAGATTGACTGTTGTAAATTTAATTTAACGACTCTAATTTATCTTTCTTGCTACTTTTCCCCAAACAGTTGGTTATTTGCACAAACAATCAAAACCCAAAAATCACCAAACTCCTACAACCTATATACTTACTGCCCAGACTAGTAACTACAACACTACACACTTAGTTCTTCCTTTCCACCTCTATTTCAAAACAGAGAGGAGTATATTCCGGAATTGAAGGAGAACTGCCGGTAGCACCATAACCAGACTGGGACCAGAAAAAGGCCACTGCCTTCTCTCCATATCTCATACGCATAATAGCATCGGCAAAGCCCTCAATGATACTATTGGACTGTTTAAAATCGGCAATATTGTCCTTGAATGTGATATCCATTGCCTCGTATGATTTTTTGGATTCATAGATGCGGTAGCGTTTAGCCGTATCACGAATGTTGGTGTCAAATACAATTCCGTCAAGCATATATCCGATATAGCGAATCTTGATTTGTGCCTCTGTTGCAATGGAGTCCTCAACCGGAACTTCTTTGGTTTTGACAAAATAGAAACCCCGCTTGATAGTGTCTACACCACCCCAATGTTTCTCGCTGTACAACCTAAGCATCGGTTCCTCATAGTCGGCATAAATATCCTCTACACAATCCACAAGTTCTAATTCAAAGATAAGAGGCGCTGTTCCCTCCAATGAGGAGAAGAGTGAATAGATAGAGACAGAAAGAGTAGCAAGTTCAGGTGTGAATGCGATGGTTGCCCTACCTCCTACCTTCATTCTTTTGAGAATTTCTTCAACACCGGCATAAAGTGCCTCCTGGTCCACACGCCAGATGTTGTAGCCATAATGTCTGGAATGGGAAAACTCTCCTAGCTGCTCGGAGAGTGCCTGGTCATTAGTTGCCAAAATATTACCTGAAAGCTCCTTTACAGTATATTTGACAAACACATAGGAACTATCGGTCACGTTGCGACCGGTACCATCCGAAAAATTTATAATGTAAAGTCCCGAGGAAGTCTTTTCAGAACTTGGATGCTTGATATTTATCCAAGAGTCGAGCACACGTGCCTGGACAACCTCGTTGGCCTCTCCCACTTCCTTTGCACATGAAGCAAATGTGAGCAGTGTCACTATGGCTAGGGCTAAAAGCAGTAATCTGTATCTTAACATAATCCTCTAGTTGTCAATTATTTTTCTTTATACCTGTCACAAGCACATTGTACATCAGTGCGGACATTGAAGGCACTATGCCGGTGTTTTGGTCATAAAAACCATATTTTGCGGAGAAGAGAATGAGGGATTGTTCACCCAAACGCATTCCCTCCATACCACGGTTGAGTCCCTCAACCAGATATCGGGATCCAAGTACTACATTGGCGCTATCACTCCAAAACATACCGACAGGACTACCCTGGAAGACATAAGCTTCGTAAATGAATCTAATTGAATCTCCGGTTGCTGCCTCAGGACCGCTACCGGGTGTGATTATAACACGATTAGCCCCATCCAGACGAAGTACCTCATTTTCAGGAAATTCTTTACTTATGTAGCTATCAATCTGCTCTTCCTGAGTGGTCAGAAGCAGCAACTTTTCGCCCTGGCAGGAAGCCATTGCAAAAAGTGTCAGAATTGCAATCGATATAAGTCCAAAATTCCTAAACATTGTGCAAATATAATACAAAAGATATGCCTCAACCAATTTTGAGGAATTCTCTAAAACTTTTTTCTATATAGGGGCCAACCTTCTCAAACGGCATATAGAGTCTTCCACCCGCCGCATTGAGATGTCCGCCGCCATTGCAATAGAGGGAAGCGAAGCGATTTACATCCAAGTCTCCTTTGGAACGAAGTGAAACACGTATGTATTTATCCTGACCCTTATCCAACTCTGAGAAAAGCGCGCTAATCCTGATTCCCTTGATTGAGAGCGGCAGATTGACAAAACCCTCCGAATCTCCAATAGCGAAATTATATAACCTCTTATCCGCGTCGCTTAAAAGCAAATAGGCTACACCGCAATCCTCTATCACATAAAGACAATCTTTGAGCAAGTGGCCCATAAGGCGCATTCTATCAACGGAATAGTTATTGTATACGCACTCCTGAAGTCTGGTTTTGTCCACTCCGGCATCGGTCAGCAACGAAGCCATTTCAAAAGTCGACGCGCTAACGGAGTTGTAAAAATTGTTGGTATCGGTCATCATGCCTACGTATAATGATTCAGCGCACTTGAGACCAAGACTCGAAACATCTCCTTCTACATCGCTCATACTCATAAGTACCCAGAAAAGCAACTCGCAAGATGAAGAAACTTCAATCTCGGAATAAACAAGGTCAAAATACTCAACCTCAGGAAAAGGGTGGTGATCAATAAGCACTTTGGGAACCTTACTGGCCAATATATCCTCTTCCAACTGCTCTGTACGGCTTAAACGATTGAAATCAAAACAGATCAACAGATCAGCAGAGGAAATTAACTCTCTGGCACTATTATCCTCATGAGAATGAATCGTAACAGGAGTATCTTCTCCAATGAGGAAAGCAAGATAATCGGGATAGGGACTGGGCAGGACTGCTGAGGGGGTCATTCCCCTCTCTCTGAGATAGTGGTACATGCCTGCGAGGGAGCCCACTGAGTCACCGTCAGGATTAAAGTGACCAATGAGGAGGGGCCTCATTGATGCTGAAAGCATCTCCTCCAGAAGTGTCGTATCAAATCTCTTTTCCACTATTATGCTTTTTTTTACTGCAAAATTAAAAATATATTGCAAGTACTAAATATTATTTTTACTTTTGTAGGTCAAAATAGGACTTTTTTTTGACATTGACAAGGCAATATTATTAATTAAAATTATACAATGAAAAAACTACTCACCTATTTCATCCTCCCCTTAGTGATTGTTGTACTTGCAGTATTTATCGTTAGGAGCATTAACGAGCCTGTGAGGTTCGGTAAGGAAAGAGATGCACGTCAGCAAGTCGCTATCCAGCGCCTCCAGGATATCCGCGAGATTCAGACCACGTTTAAATCCGCATTCGGCTATTACGCACCTGTGATGGACACACTTATTGATTTTTACAATAACGGTAAGATCACCATTGTAAGACAAATTGGTTCGTTGGATGACTCTGCTGCGGTTGCACAAAAGCTGGTAAGACGTGAAAACATTGAAATCTATGTAAAAGACACTCTTTTTACCTCACGCACCGATTTCTTCGTTGACTCGCTGAGGTACATTCCTTTCTCTGGAGGTGACACAGTTATTATGAGTGCTATCACTAAGATGGTATCAGGTGTAAGTGTTCCTCTGTTTGAGGCCAAAATGCCGTTTAACTCCCTTCTCAAAGGCTTGGACCGTCAATTAGTTATCAACCTTAATGCTGAAAGAGAGGATACGGACCGTTACCCTGGTCTCATGGTAGGCAGCATCGTGAACCCTAACAACAACGCCGGTAACTGGGAATAGTGACAGGATTTACTCTGGTACCTTCCGAATTCTTTTCGCCGGAAGATGCACACAAAATCTTGTCCGAAGTAGTACCGCTCAAGGATACGGACATTGTACGACACATAGAACTGCCTGACTATAAGGCAGTTCTTATTTATGCACAAAAGAGAGACGAGAAAAACACCTCAGTGCTTCCAATTGCGGATCTTTTGCGCTTTATCCCCACTATCGCCGGGCATAATCGGCTGGCCGTATCACTGAATAAAAAACACATATACATTGTATTGGCTGAGGGAGAGAAACTCCTTCTGGCGAATGCATATCCGGCAGCTGACATCGTTACTGCTGAGTATTTTATTTTTGCCGCTCTACGAGAGTTCCAGATCAATCCGCGGATGACTACCATTCATTTCCGTGGGGAAATACCTTCCGGTCTGACCGAGGAGATGTTCAGACATTTCCGCTCCGTGGAGTTTGTCTGATCCTGAAATTTATCATGCGCATCATCGGAGGTTCACTCAAAGGCAAGACCATAATCCCTCCTGCAGGCTTAAAAGCACGTCCAACGACTGATTTTGCAAAAGAGGGGTTGTTCAATGTTCTGACTAATGAGGTAGATTTTGAAGAAACTACTGTTTTAGACCTTTTTGCCGGCACCGGCAGTATCTCATATGAGTTTGCATCACGTGGATGCAAAGAGATAGTTGCTGTTGAAATGAATACCCTACAAGCCGACTTCATACGCAAAACTGCAGTCGCGTTGGGACTTTCCGCCTTAACGATCGTGCGTCACAATGTGTTTGATTTTATAAATATCTGCACAAGGAGTTTTGATATAGTATTTGCCGATCCTCCCTATCAGATTGTAGGTCTTTATACTATTCCTGACAGAATTATCGAGCATAACATGTTGGCTGATAACGGCTACCTCATACTGGAGCACCCTAATGAATTAAGCTTTACAGAACATCCCTGTTTCGTTAAAGAAAAACGCTACGGCAATGTACACTTCTCTTTTTTCAAAAAAGTGTAATTTATTTTGCCGGATATAAAAAAGTATCTATATTTGCAGTCCCAAAAGGGAAAAAGCTATTATACTACTTGGTGCGGTAGTTCAGCTGGTTAGAATACCGGCCTGTCACGCCGGGGGTCGCGGGTTCGAGTCCCGTCCGCACCGCAAAAAAGCGACTTTTATAAGTCGCTTTTGTTGTTTTAAATACCTTAGCGTTTTTTCAATTAGAGTTTAATATTTTCAATAAATACAATTATTTTTAATTCTGTTTGAAAATAACTCCATTTAATGTTAATGCAAGCGAGTTTGCTACGGTAGACTGATACTTGAATAATAGTTTCTTGCAAAACCTACAGCCTGATCTAGTATCGGTCTTGTAAATTCAATAAACAAATCTTGTTCTGGAGGAGGCATAATGGGTTTTGTTTCTGTCATTTTAAGTTGTTTATTTGTCAATGCGCGTTCATCTCCTTTATAACTAGCCCATTCATTTACCCATACAAATCTACCCGGGAAATTACGACTCTCTTCTACTTTGTTATTATAAGCATTAATTATTTTTGCCGAAAGGATTCCTTCTGAAATAACTTCCCTCGTATGAACAGTCAATTTTGCCTTTACTGTTCCATACACATTTTGTTTTTCTCCATTCACGGTAGTTGTTCCTACCAATACACTATCACGGGAAACTTCCGAATTGTTTGTAGTTTCACGTAAATTCCCTACTGTAAAGTCCTCAAAACTAAGCACTAAATATTGGTCAGGGTTGTCTAAGCCTTCCTCTTTTGCTTCCCCGTAAGTATAGAAACGGACGAATTGATTGGCTGTTATTTTACTCATCTGTGCCATCAGATTATCATAGAAGAAGTCGGCAGAAAGTTGATAACGTTTGGGTGTAATAGGTTTTTGTACTACCACTTTGAGCGTAGCTGCATATAATGCAACTTGAATTTTTTCCTTCACATCCTTATAATCTGGCATGTAGTGTTCGGCTTTTAAGAACTGATAATATGCCTCTCGAGCATCTCTGAGGGTATTTAGCTGTAATAAACGTTCGCCCTGTTTATAGGATTCCTCAAAAGCCAATGGCAAGATTTCTCTCAGCTCTTTGCTATATTGCTCAGGATGCGGGAAAAGTTCCATTGCTTTCGGACAGGTATAGATTGCATCTGCTATAGCGTTGAGAACCAAATACTCATCTGCTATAATCGAATACTTGTCGGCTACATCGACATCTAAAGCATTTTGAATTTTTCGCATGCTGTTTTCTTTTGCCAACGGATATGCTTGTTGCAACACCTCTATCGATTTTTTACTTTTCGGATTTGAGCGTAAAGTCTTAATAGCACCCATTGTGGCGTTATAATAATCGCCACGTTGCAAGTTTCTTATATTCGAAGAACAATTGACGCTCAAAAAAGTGACAACAATCAATACTAATAGATAACTAAGCTTTTTCATACGAATATTTTATTTTTATTTTTTTTGTGTGGAACCTTTGATGATTAAAATAATCATGTTCATTTATTATGTTTCAGCAAGTGTCTTTTAAGGCAAAGTGTTATACAATCAGTCAGCAGATAAAGTTTTTTTATCTAATAACAAAGTTAGTGTTTTTTTGTTTTTTAGAACAACTGTAAACTAACATTTTAAACAAGTATTGTTAACTATTTATAAAGCACTGCACGATACTTTGTCTTCAGACAAAATACTATCTCAAAAGCTGTATGTCGGTGTTTTTGTTCATATTATAGATTCTTCAGATAATCCTCTAAACTCCACGCAGATATGTGCTTAGTTCCCTCATTTGTGCATATTTTATAATCGTCTATACTAAACTAAGGTGTCGAGTAATGATTCTTTTATTTACACAATTTTAGGAGTAACAGAATAAGCTAAAAAATCTCAAATATAAATGTGTTCTATTCCTTTGTAAGTATTTTCGAATGAACGTTTGCCTGATACTACTATTTTGAGATAATTGTCTTTTATCTTCAACAAATTGCCAAACGAGGCACCTATGATGTCAGAAAACTCCAAAGTAAATTCGTCAAAGGGCTTCGGATCTTTTCATTATTAACATCATTAAAAAGAGAGGTCAATACTGGTTTTATTTTAGTTAACCAACTATATATTAGTTATTTATCTTGAAATAAAGACAATATTACTACATTTGTCAACCCAGTCTTATTTTAATTGATTTTTGAAACTTTTTTTTTAATCCATATTTTGACAAAAAATATAGATTATCGAAAAATAATAGTTTATAATAATCAAACAATCAATTAAATACATAATTAATCTTCTGCCTTATAAATAGGCAAGTCAATATCATTTTATCATGAAACTTAAAAACAAAATTGCTGTTATTACCGGTGGCGCTGACGGAATTGGAAAAGCGACTGCCATTCGTTTTGCGCAAGAAGGCGCAACAGTTGTAATCTGGGACCTAAATGAAGAAAAAGGGAACGATACTGTAAAACTCATTAAAGATGCCGGCGGTAAAGCCGCCTTTGCAAAAGTGAATACAGCCGTTTACTCGGAAGTAGAAGCTGCTACAAAAAAGGTTGTCGACCAATTTGGAGCATTGGACATTATTATCAACAATGCAGGAATTACCCGCGACAGCACCCTTAAAAAAATGACCCCTGAAACCTGGCAACAGGTAATTGATGTAAACCTTACAGGTGTTTTCAATTGTTGTAAGTGTGCATCGGAAGTAATGGTGGAAAAGGGTTGGGGCAGAATCATAAGCGCTTCGTCTGTGGTAGCACTGTACGGTAATTTCGGACAGACGAACTATGTTGCCACAAAAGCCGGATTGATTGGAATGACCAAAACTTTGGCTCGTGAACTTGGTCGTAAAGGTGTAACCGTAAACGCAGTTGCTCCCGGATTTATCGCCACCGATATGGTTAAAAAAATGCCTGCCGAAGTATTGAAGTCGATGGAAGACAAAGTGCCTTTAAAACGCCTTGGTCAGCCGGAAGAGATTGCAGCAGCTTATCTATTCCTCGCAAGTGACGATGCTTCTTACATAAATGGAACAGTTTTGAGCGTTGACGGTGGTATGACCGTTTAAAATTGAGATTTATGGCAACATCAGCACAAGTTATTGGTGCGTCTATACTCTTTGCGGTTTATGTGGTGTTCGTACTCTACTTTGTAATCAAAGGTGCTCGTGGTACAAAAAACATCAAAGATTACGCAGTTGGGAGTTTTACGTTTTCACCGGTTTATGTAGCGTTGTCATTGGCTGCCGCCATGACAAGTGCTGCCACTTTTGTGATAAATCCCGGATTGATAGCCACTTATGGCTTAAGCGCCTATATCTCGTACGGATTAGTGTTTCCATTTGCATCATTGGCATCATTGGTTATTCTGACAAAAAGTTTCAGAAAATATGGTCAGTCAGTAAATGCACTATCCTTGTCAAGCTGGGTGGGAAGCAGGTATAACAGTAAAGGATACGCACTGTTTGTTGCCATTCTTACTGTTCTGCTATTGGCGTTTATTGTGTT
>JAAYDZ010000071.1 GCA_012728975.1 Bacteroidales bacterium | reverse complement strand
CAGCCTCTTTTTTCTTTGCAAAAAGTGCAACAAGAGCAAGTCCGAAGGAGATCAGAAGTATCTTAAAGAGAATAAGAGGTGTCTCTGCCATTGACGCGTATATCCAGCTGAAGCAAGCTAACGCAACTGCGTCTACTATCTGAAAAACTTCCACAATTGGGAAAGGGGAACTTATGCGTTGTGAGAAAAAACTATAAAGCAGAAATATCAAAGTAACAATCAGCGCAGTGAGCAGTGGACCTACCATCGGTATCTCATAAAATTGCAGGAAAAATGATTCCAGAAGGTTGGAGAGGGGCCAGGATGCGGCGAAGGTCTCTCTAAAATAATCACCTGTAAACAGGAACAGGCTGTTTTGTCCCTGAATAATGGCCGTATAACGCTGGAATAGGGCTCCTATGCAGAATGTAACTACAAACAGCAGCGCGGCTATAATATATTTTCCTCTCTTTTTCATCATTTAAATAGTTTTGAAACAGCTTTTTCGTAATCTTTTACCTCACCCTTGATAAATTCGGGGATATTGTAGGATTTCAGGCGCAACGTGTTGTGTTTGAAGTTTTTCTGCGGTAGCAGGAAAGGCTTGTCAAACTCTCCGTTGCCTTTGTAATGTGCTATATATACACGAGTATAGCGTCCGTCCAGACGGCGACTTCCGAAGATTACCCATTTGCCGTTGGAAGACCAACTGTGGTAGCTTTCAGCCTTATCGCTGTTGAGAATTTCCGCTGGAAATGCCTCTTTAGTTTCAATATCATACATCCATAGATCGGCCTCGTCATGCCATATAGGGAAGGTACCGAATGCAGTATGGGTAAAGAGTACATACCCATCATGGTAACGGGGAAATGAGACCGAGCAACTGTCATCACCGAAAAGTTCTTCAGGTTCTCCAATAAATTGACCATCCTCAAACTTTGCAGACATCAATCTGTAATGTACTTGGCCACGGTTGTTGGCCACATTCTCGACTGATGCAGCGGAGCAGAAATAGAGTGTGGATCCATCTTCCGACCAGGAGGGGAAGGTCTCCATCCGCGTCTCCAGGGAGAGCTGCGGTACAAGCATTACGGAGTCGGTCTGAAGGTCCATCAGTATAATGTCCGAAGCGGTATCGTAAACCTCTATCGGCTGATATTCGTTGATGGTAAAACACTGGCGGGTGTTGTTGGAGGAGAAGACTACATAGCGTCCGGAGGGGTGCCAGGCGGGATAAGTGCCCTGTCTTTGTGCCCCAATCTGTGCGAGGTTGATAATCCGCACCTGATCCTCATCGATGAAGACAGTGCCACCCCCTTTGCCTCTGGCGTGGAACAACATCTTTTTCGGGTTTCCGGAATCAAAAGTGTGACAGTTGACACACCCCATATCATTTGCCCGGTTTGAGACGATACGGCTCTCTTTGTAGGATGCGAGCTCTCTCTGCGCTATGACGATGTTGTGCCAGCTCTCGTAGCCCGGCTCTATCAACCTGTAGGCAATGTAGGGATCTATCGGGTCGGAAGAGATGTATACGGGGAAAGATTTGTGAAGAGTTGCCTTTTTGTAGCCTTTGCGCCACGATGTGACAGTGTACCACAAAGTGTCTCCCTCTCTCTCCATTTCGTAGCGGCAATTGCTGCCGTCAGCCATTTCAAAGGTGAGCGGTGCTATCCCTTCGGGTATGGTAACGCCGATATAATCGGGTATGATATCGGGATAAGAGTCGCTCGGGATGCTTTCGGAGGGTGCTCCCGAGCAGGAATGGAGCAGTATCGACATCAGGGCTATGCCCGTTATATATTTTATCAGTTTCATATATGTAATATTTATCTCTTCAGAATAGGTGACCAGTCTACCGGTGCTTCGACTGTCAGAGGCTCTTTGGTTACAGGATGAATCAGGGATATGCGTCTTGCATGCAGCGAGATGCCGCCGTCAGGGTTGGAACGGGGAGCACCATATTTGAGGTCTCCTTTGATGGGGCAACCGATAGCGGAGAGCTGACAGCGGATCTGATGATGGCGTCCGGTCAGTAGTTCTACTTCTACCAACCAATAGCGCTCGGTCTGCTCCAGGGTTTTATAGCGGAGTCGGGCCTCTTTTGCTCCTTCCGGGATTCTGGCTCCTGCACCCAACGGATAGGCGTAGTTGCGATTTTGCTGTTCATTTTTTTTCAGGAAATGAACCAGTTCGCCCTCAATGGGGTTGGGACTTATAGCGGTCAGGGCCCAATAAAATCTCTCTACACTTCCTTCGCGAAACATGGTGTTGAGTCTTTCAAGGGATTTGGATCTCTTGGCGAAAATGGTAACCCCGCTTGCCGGTCTGTCGAGACGGTGCGGTACTCCCATAAATACTCTACCGGGCTTTGAATCGCGTTGGGCCACAAATGCCTTCAGAGTTTCGCTCAAAGGCTCGTCGCCGGTCTTGTCACCCTGTACAATCTCCCCGCCACGTTTGTTGAATATCAACATATGATTGTCTTCGTAGAGAATTCTCGAAGAAATATCCTCAAACTCTGTTTCTGAAAGCTTTCTGTATATCATGATTAATAAAAAACAAATATAACAAAACTCACTGAGATTGTTTTCCTCGAGGCACCCGATCTAAGGGAATATAATGGTGAATCCCCATTCGTAATTTTCTCCTGCAGAGATCATAGCATAATCGTCAGGCAATGAACCCCAGCTGTCATATCCTCCTACACCCATTTGGCGCCAATCGAGACAAACCTCCACATAATTCCTCATATTGGAGGTGATATCGTTTACGTGTGTTTGTCTTCCCAGATCGAAATCCTCCACTGCGTTGCGCAGGGCATTGAATTCCATATACTCATCCGCCAGAATAGTCATATCTGCAAAGTCGATGCGACGTACATCGCAGTGATGACCGCATTCCTGGGGCCTTACATAGGGGAAATATTCAGCTTTTGCACTGCTTGTATAGTGTCCGATAAGGGAACCATCCTTGCGGTCGATATAGTTTTCCTTCGGTCCCCGACCGAAATAACTGAAACTGTCATTGGAAGATGCAAGTCTGAAACGCACCCCGATTCTGGGTACAAATTGGGGAGAGTTATTGTCGTCAGGGTTTGGTTCTACTGCGTTAAAACGCGTTGAAACGTGTATTCCAGCATTCCGATTTACTCGGTACTCCATTTCGAAACTATTTCCCGCAGGGAGGAAATAGATGATTTTGAGA
Source organism: Bacteroidales bacterium (assembly GCA_012728975.1). Classification (GTDB taxonomy): domain Bacteria; phylum Bacteroidota; class Bacteroidia; order Bacteroidales; family UBA932; genus Cacconaster. The sequence continues at coordinate 3,068 of JAAYDZ010000071.1, read as the reverse complement.
ATAACATCTTCTCCATCCCTAATTGCATTGGCGGATGCTTTAAAATCTCTCGAAGCCTCTTTCCAGATAGCATTTTTCCGATTCATTCCATTGCCGACATCATTGTCAGTAGGTGCTCTCCAGAAGTTGGGCCTTATACCCCAACCCTCGGCAAAACGCTCTTTGCCGTCCACTTTGAGAGAAGTGATTGTGCAGAGCGATTTGTCATAGACCATTTCTAAACGTTTATTAAGGATAACAATAGAGCCGGAATTTTCATCAATCGCCAATTCGTTGCCCTTTTTCATTCTCGGAAGAGTAACATTCCCGCGAAGCGAAATAGGGAACTGCGCTGAAGCCACCTCGTGGCCTGCAGGAATAAGCCGCTCCGCTTCCCTTGTTACCGCCGAAAAGCGGATATAATAATCCACATCTTCTTTAAATTTCAATCTTTTGTATGAAATATCAAATGACTCCACATGCTGCGGAGCAGTGGTAAAATTGAGCTTACCCTTTCTCACCACCTTGCCGTCGCCCTCGATGAACCAGTGAATGTAATAGCCCTCCAAAGAGGTGAAATAGTGGAGGTTGGTAATGCTAAATCCTTTGCCCGAAGCGGGATCATCAGCCTCAAACAGGATATTGGTGTAGGCGTGGCGTACCTCTTCCATAGAGGGGTGCGGGGTGCGGTCTGGGGCTATAATACCATTGCAGCAGAAATTGGCGTCACTGGGCATATCTACACCATAATCACCTCCGTAGGCCCAGTAATCATATCCCTTTTCATCCTTCTCCAGGAAACCTTGATCCACCCAATCCCAGATAAATGCCCCCTGCAGCTGGGGATATAGGCGGATTTGTTTCCATTGTGCACTCAGACCACCGTTGGAATTGCCCATTGCATGAGAATATTCGCTTGGTATCACCGGACGGTCGCACCCCTCTTGGCCTATTTTAGCCAGCCAATCGGCAGAGGGATATTGGGGGACATACATATCGGTATTCCATTCGAGCAGAGCCCTCTCATAGACGATCGGACGATTCATTCCGTGCTCTGTTTTCTCACGTTCCTCAATCCATTCATAGGCCTTGTACATATTGTATCCGTTGCCGGCTTCGTTGCCGAGAGAGAGAATTGTAACACAGGCGTAGTTTTTACACCTCTCATACATATTTACAATACGATCCAGGTGCAGTGCGTAAAAGTCGCGGTTGTTGCCCAGAGTGCCTCCCTCACGCAAATTGTACCCCATTCCGTGTGACTCTATATTGGCTTCATGATAGACATAGAAGCCCAATTCGTCGCACAACTCATAGAATAACCTCGGCTGTGGATAGTGTGCGGTGCGGATTGCATTGATATTGTGCTTACGCATCAGTTCGAGGTCTTTGAGCATCAGCTCTCTGCTCACATAGTGACCTGTAATCTGGTCGTGCTCGTGGATATTTACTCCCTTAAATTTAATCGGTTGTCCGTTGACAAAGAAAAGTCCGTCTTTGATCTCAAATCTGCGGAATCCCACCCTGAAGGGGATATACTCATTCTCCACCCTCATCAACAGAGTATAGAGAGTCGGGTTCTCTGCTGACCAGGGCCTTACATTCTCTATTTTTGCGCTGAAATTAACGATGCCATCACTGGAAATGCTGATCCCGGAAGCAACTGTTTTTCCTTTATTATCCAGAAGTTCAAAAGCCGTTTCCAGTTCGCGTGAATCGGGATTTGTAAGCTCCATACGAAGTTTTAGCAAACCCTCACCAGATTCTCTGAGAATAGGGGTAACGATGAAGTCTTTAAGGGAAGTGCGCTCCTGTGCCGAGAGATAAACGTCCCTTTCAATACCGCTGATCCTCCAGAAATCCTGACACTCCAGCCAGGTACCGGTGCTCCATCTCATTATCTTGATTACAAGATGGTTGGAACCGGATTTGAGGAAGTCGGTGATGCGCCACTGTGCCCTATCCTTGGAGTTTTCGCTGTAGCCTACTTCGATGCCATTTATATATACATAGACACCTGACTTGGCGCCGTCAAGGTTGAGGAATATCTCCTTGCCCTTCCATTCCTGAGGTACGGTAAAGGTGCGCTGATAGATTCCTGCGGGGATTGGTTCCGGTAAAGTCGGCTTCACGCTGCGTGTATAGGGAAATTCGTAAGGATGGTTCACATAGATAGGGATACCGAATCCCTGTCTCTCCCAGTTGCCGGGAACCTTGATGTCGCTCCACTTTGCGGTGGAAAAGTCCGGTTTCTCGATACCTGCGGGGAGATCCCTGTAATCATCGGTGTAGAGAAATTTCCAGGTGCCGTTGAGGGAGTGATAGAATGGTGAGGTCTCGTAAGTGCCTTTCAAGGCCACCTCACGGCTGCTGAAAACCGAGAACTCCGTCCTAGGATACTCTTTTCCGACCCCGGTGGTCTGAAGATCATTCCAGTAGGGAATATCAGCCGCTGCATTTAGACACAACAGTGATGTAATTATAAATAAGTATAAACGTTTCATACGGGTAAAAATAGTTGTACATGCAAATATACAATAATAGTTCCGAGTTCTGAGTATGGAGTATTGAGTCAGTTGTGAGTTTTTAAAATTGAGTTATGAGTGATCAATTTGAAATGTTGCGTGTTACGGGGTGTGGTGGATTTTTGAGTATGTGACGCGTGTTTTTTGGCAAAAAATGGGTTATTTGTGCTTTTAAACTGGTCTATTTTGTGTTTTTAACGAAATAGACTACCCCAATGTTTTTTTCTTTGCAGAAAGCATGTTAGATTTACACATCTATTTAAATAATAGACCTATCAAGGGAACTAAAATATTAACTACAATATGAAAAGATTTTTTGCGATAATCACGGTTGTCTCGATGATCCTTATGGTCGGCTGTGTCGACCTGGATGATCTCTGGAGCGAGATAAATCTTCTGAAACAGAAAAACTCGGAGCAATTAAAGGAGCTCGGGGAACAAAAAGAGGAGTTTGCCTCCCTGGAGGAGCTGTTAGCAAGTCTGGAACAGGTAACGACTAACGTTAACTCTGAGATCAGCTCCATCAAGGGATTGATAGATGCCCTCACCAACAATGTGGGCGTT
>JAAYDZ010000070.1 GCA_012728975.1 Bacteroidales bacterium | reverse complement strand
CCCGTTCTGGCAGGAAATATTATAGAGTATCGCGATGAAAACGGTGCATTCAGCGGCCGCAAAGAATTGCTTAAGGTGCGTAGACTCGGTGAAAAGGCATTTGAGCAATGTGCCGGTTTTATGAGAATACCGAATGCCGATAATCCGCTCGATAATTCGGCTGTCCATCCCGAGAGGTATGAACTCGTGGAACAGATGGCTTCTGATCTGGGCGTATCGCTTACTGATCTCATTTCTAACGAGCAGTTGGCCTCTTCTATTGATATTTCAAAATATATCTCCGAAGAGGTTGGTGAGCACACACTCAATGACATTAAAAAGGAGTTGGCTAAGCCTGGTCGTGACCCTCGTTCAATCATTAAGGTGTTTGAGTTCTCTCCTGAAATCCGCTCCATTGAGGATGTAAAGGTAGGTATGATCTTACCCTGTATTGTAACTAATATCACCAATTTCGGTGCATTTGTAGACATTGGGATCAAGCAGAATGGCCTTATACATGTTTCGCAGATAAGCGACAAGCGTGTGTCAGATCCCTCACAAGTACTCAAACTTCATCAGCAGCTCCACGCAAAAGTTGTAAATGTGGATTTGGAGCGTCAGAGAATAGGCCTTTCTTTGAGAGGAATCTGATTTTTTACTATCTTTACGCGATAATAAACTTAAAATTTGAGAGACTATGACACGACAGGTCGTTATCATTCCCACTTACAACGAAAAGGAAAATATAGAGAAGATTATCCGCGCAATCAGGGAACAGGAGGTGGATTTTCATATACTGGTTATTGACGACGGTTCGCCCGACGGTACGGCGGCTATTGTCAAATCTCTCCAAAGTGAGTTCAAGGAGTCGCTTTTCATCATTGAAAGGGCCGGCAAACAAGGACTTGGCACAGCTTATATTACAGGCTTTAAATGGGCTGTCGAGCATAAATATGATTATGTTTTCGAGATGGATGCTGATTTTTCTCATCCACCAAAAGATTTGCCTCGTCTTTACAAGGCATGTCATGAAGAAGGTGCAGATTTGGCTATAGGGTCACGTTACTGCAACGGCATCAGTGTGGTAAACTGGCCTATAGGTAGAGTGATAATGTCATATTATGCTTCTACTTATGTTCGTACGGTACTTGGCATGAAGGTCTATGATACCACGGCGGGCTTTAAGTGTTACCGTCGAAAGGTACTCGAGACAATAGATTTTTCAAGAATAAGGATGAAAGGTTACGGATTTCAGATTGAGATGAAATACAATACCTATAAACTCGGATTCAAGATCGTTGAGGTTCCAATCATTTTCGTGGACCGCACCGAAGGTACCTCCAAAATGAGCAGCGGCATTTTTGGAGAAGCCTTCTGGGGCGTAATAAAGTTAAGATTCCGCAAGATCAAACCCGCTCCTACGGCGTAAGATCCAATCAGATATAAATGAGCATTTTTATTGAAAATGGTACAATCATCAACGAGGGGCTCTCTTTTAAAGGTAGCCTCTTTGTTGAAAATGGTATCATCTGCGCCATCACAGAGGATCCGTCAGATTTTCCGCAGTTGCGGGAACGGGCGAGTGAGGTGATCGATGCTTCGGGAATGCTCATTCTTCCGGGAGTTATAGATGATCAGGTGCATTTCCGCGAACCGGGAGCAGAGTATAAGGGCAGCATTGCCACTGAAAGTGCTGCTGCGGTGCTCGGTGGTGTTACATCCTATATGGATATGCCCAACAACAATCCTCCCACATGCTCTCAAGAGTTACTTGCGCGCAAATTCGGGAAGGCAGCACAAAATTCCTTAGCCAATTATTCCTTCTATATAGGTGCATCCAACGACAATCTTTCAGAGCTCCTTGCGACTGACCCGCGCAATGTCTGCGGTATTAAAGTCTTTATGGGCTCATCTACCGGAAATATGCTGGTAGACAACCCTGAAATGCTTGAAGCTATTTTTTCACAAGCACCGATACTTATTGCAACCCATTGTGAAGAGGAATCTATAATACTTGCAAATACCGCTGCGGCACGTGCACGCTTCGGCGATGAGATACCAATTGCTATGCATCCGCAAATACGTAGCAGAGAGGCCTGTATTGCCTCCACACGCAAGGCTATAGATCTGGCACTGAAACATTCTTCACGCCTGCACATACTCCATATAAGCACGGCCGAAGAGGTGGAGCTTCTTCATAGAGCCAGGGAGCAGAGTGATCGTATTACCGGTGAAGTGTGTGTGCACCATCTCTGGTTTTCTGACAGCGACTATGAGCAATATGGCTCACTGATCAAATGCAATCCCTCCATAAAGAGCTCTTCCGACCGAGATGCGCTCCGACAGGCAGCACGTCAAGGAGTGATATCATTAGTAGCGACGGACCATGCACCTCACTTACTATCGGAGAAAGAAGCTCCTTACTTACAGTCACCTTCCGGCATTCCACTAGTCCAACATTCACTTAGAGCTATGCTTGAGCTTGCGGGTAAGGGTGTTTTTACACTTATTGATGTAGTTCGTCTGATGTGCCATGCTCCTGCAGATTGCTTTAAGATCTCTCGCAGAGGATATCTCCGTGAGGGATATTTTGCCGATCTAACTATTGTTAACCTAGATAAACCTTCAGATGCGACGACTGCTTACAGGTGCAGATGGACCCCTTTCACCCGTTTCAGTTCGACAGTTGTACATACACTGGTCAACGGTGTTCCGGTAGTACGCAATTCACAGCTCACAGGTCTTAATTCCTCATTACCACTCTCTTTCGATGATTAAGCCCCGAAGCAAATTTTACCTCTATATATCTATCATAACCGCCACCATCCTGTGGGGATTCTCCTTTATTTGGACCAACGATCTTATTGCAATGGGAGTCCCTATCTTCATCTTCATTTTTTTGAGGATGTTGCTATCGGGGGTTATAATGCTTGCCTTCTCCACGATTACCAGCACTTTACAGAAGGTGGCCCGCAAAGATATCAAGTGGATGTTTCTGCTTGCATTTTTTGAGCCCTTCGTCTACTTCATAGGAGAGTCCTATGGCTTGAAAATTACCGGTTCGGCCACCCTTTCGGCAGTGATAATCGCTACAATTCCCATTTTTACAATGATTATGGGTAGGTTGTTATTCAATGAATCTCTTTCCCGGGTCAATGTGGCCGGAATAATTACTGCTGTTTTGGGAATAGTTCTTTTTGTGTGGAATGGTAGTATTTCTTCGGATAATTATTATGGAATACTCTTCCTGCTTCTTGCAGTTGCGGGTGCGGTGGGCTACTCTTCCATATGTAAACGACTTACAGGCACCTACAATGCCATCACTATTACTACATGGCAGTTTCTTTTCGGGGCAGTTTTATTCTTTGTCCCTTTCGTGTTCTGGGGTCTGCCTCAATGGACTCCTAGATTCCTATCTTCTGATGTGCTTAAGCCCATAATCGCACTTGCAGTGCTTTGTTCCTCTCTATCTTTCGTACTCTATACAAAAGCAATCGAAGTGCTGGGAATGACAAAAGCAGCAATTTTTACAACTATGATTCCCGCAGTTTCGGCGGTAGCTGCCTATTTTCTGGGACAGGAAAGCTTTACAACCATGCAGATTATTGCACTTGCAATTGCCCTTTTAGGAGTCGTTCTTTCGCAGTTACGAAAAGGCTTTAAAATTATCTGATTGGTTTCCAGAATAATAATCTTTTTTGAGTGGAAACTTCTAAAATTATTTTGCTAATCTCGAAACTATTCTTATCTTTGCAGCCCGTTTCCTCAAAGGGAATGGAAGTTCTTTGATAATATTGGAAGACAAAAAGTACAAGCAAGTACCGAATTTGTAACAAAATTCGAGCGAAACGTTAATTTTTTT
>JAAYDZ010000069.1 GCA_012728975.1 Bacteroidales bacterium | reverse complement strand
ATACGTATGGCCGCAATGGAGGTATCGGGAAGCTATGCAACAGATTATTGTGATCTGAAATTCACCAATAACACTGTCCTTTTCAGCTGGTCACGTCTCAAAGACATGTCTGACATGGGTTACGGCTATCGTTATATGAATGGCGTACACAGTTATCTGGACCACAACATTATCGGCTGCAGTATTTTCTCAGGTCTTGACCGCTGTCGTATTGATAGCAATGCTGCAAGGGAGCGTGAGAAGATAACAACTTGCGAAAACACTCTCTTTTTCCTCAACAAACAGGCTGACATCTGTCTCCCCGGAGGCGGTATGTTCCTGCGGGTGTGGGTAAAAGACTTTGACGATGTGGAGCAACTTGCGGAGGTTTCCGGCAACAAGTCGGTATCCGATCCCTCTATCTTCAACGGTGTCATCAACGAACCTTATCTCAAAGGCTTTATTGAGGCTGCATATAACGAAAAGACCAATTTCGATCCCAACTCCGGCGCAAATGTATTCCGCCAGGCAATGGGCATGAATATGCAGGGAACCATCGACTCTTCCGCATCGATGTTTGCCAACAGATATCCTTTTGAAGATGCGCTCAAATTATTCGGAGCAGTTCAGGGCTACGGCGCACAAATCCCAGGCAACGCGAAGAGATAACCTACATATATTTAATATGAAAAATGCACCTCAATTGAGGTGCATTTTTCATATTGCCGGATTTACAATTTTTAGATCGTAGTCTTTTATCTTTCCGCCTTAATTAACTGGTCGAGCAGAGTGGTGGAATAGCCGTCGCAGGTAAGGAAAATACGGCCAAAACTGTCCGCTATTACCACCAATGGCATTTTAAGATTTTTAGGATCTAGTTTCATTGCATCACAAATAGCAGATAATGTGTTATTGTTATCGGTTGCAACAGAGACTTTATGAGGTATCTGAGGGAACAATTCCAGATTTAAGCGAGACATTTCGGCTTCCGAGCCGAAAAAGAGAATTACCGGAATAGTCCACTCATGGGCAAAAAGAGTACGGATAATATGGTCACTGGGTTCGTGTGAGGGTAACACAAAGGCAAGGATATACATTCCCCTGCCGGTAAGTGGCAACAAAGGATCTGCATAAAAATTGCCCAATACCTGTAAATCTTTATCATCCTCTCTCAGACGAAGATCCACAGTGGTGGTATTCCCCTCTTCGATATTGAAAAATTGCAGTACTGCGAGGACCTTACCACTGGCCATACGAGTGCCTGTAGTGAGCAGATAACTGCCACAATCGAGTTCTACCGGCTCTTTGAAGACATTCCGAACGCTCATTGTTCCCTCTATACCCTCTTTGTCACGAAAATTGAGAGTATTGATAAGTCCATTTTCAAGTGAAGCAATAGTGAAATGTGATTCAAATTTTGGGTCGTCAATATTGTCGAGATCGCTGTCCGTGATCATCAGAAAACCGGAAGGATTCTTTACAGCTGAGGCATCCGTACCCTCGGATGAGAGCTCAGCGGCGGCATCAATCCAGTATCCGGAATCGTAGTACTGCACCTTACCGCTGATCTCCTCTATTCTCGCAGGGATATTGAGAGCGCGACAGAGTGCCACGAAATACCGGTCACGCGAAAGGGCATCCGCAGCACGGAGATAATGAACACCCAAAGGGGTAATAGGGATACGCTGAGGATTGTAGCGATCGAGAACCTTGATGTTGTCGCGTACATAACCGGCAATCTCACTTCCTGAAGTTAGAGAGAGCGAGAGGTCGAGAGTCTGGAATTCTCCTCTCCAGCTCTTGAGCAATTCGTTTCCGATACGGGGATTCAGCACGTAATTATACCATATCTCCCGCTGCTGAGGATACATTCCTTCTACCCCACAAAAGTTGTTAAGGTGATCGAGGAGTATGGAAGCAGGAGTGTCACGCAGGTCTTTTTCGCTTATGAGGCTAAGCAGACGCATACCGTCACGATAACGGGATTTGCTGCCCGATTTGATCTGCTCCAGATAAGAAGAAATCTCTCTCCAGTTGCCTCTGGAAGCTACCAGGAAGCTATTTTCGGGATCATTTGCCAAAGGTTTGACAAAAGTGGCGACATAACTGTTACGAAGGGAATCCTCATATGCAAGGCGCAGGTCATTTGCCGCTTTCTCTTCAGGAGATATAACCACAGGGACCTCCCCCTCAGCCGGCGGCACAATATCTATTTCATCCTGAAAAACATCTCCTAACTTGTGCTCAAGTACAATTGTCACTTGACCCACCTCTTCCCTTGCCCGTGCCTTCGCATAACCATAAGCGCCATCTTTGGAGGCCCACACCAGAACATCTCCCTTTCCGAGAATTGCCGAGGCATATCCACGGGCATCTGAGAGGACTTTTATCGCACTGTAAAATTCTGCATAGTTGTATATCTTAAACTCCACCAGGGCACCCTGCACCGCATCACCTGATACATCCTTTACACAGACCGCAAGACGCTCTGTCTCCGTGTAATTGGCAGTCACATTGATCTCTGTAAAGCAATCGGTATGTTGTATAACATCTTCACTGCCGGCATAGCGTCCAAAGCTGCGGTTGTGCATCAGCAGCGCGCGCAGGGCAGTAGAGCTGAACCAGGCCACATCAAGACACGCCTCCGGCTCACAAGCGCCCAAATAGTGCCATTGCCCCTCCACCCAGGCCTCCACCCAGGCATGATTGTCATCAGTATGAGCCCAGCGCGGGGTATAAACCTGCCTTGCAGGGATTCCGACAGCACGTAAGGCTGTCACGGTAAAGGTAGATTCCTCACCGCAACGACCGTATGCTGTACGCACACTGGCCAAAGGAGCTGAGGTACGTGCATCACTCGGAGTATATGTCACCTTTTCATGACACCAGTGATTGACCTCAAGGACCGCATCATACATGGAGAGTCCCTCCACTCTCGGTTTAAGTTCACGATAAAAAACTGTTCTGGCCGAATCGAGATTTTCATTATTTACTCTTAGCGGGAGAACGTAGTGTCGAAAGAGATTATCAGGTACATTATCGCCCCAGGGCATCTCTTCACGTGCTTTAAAAGCACTTCTGACACCCTCCACAAAGAGTTGGGGGTCATAATCGGCAATATCGCCAAGCGGCATATATGCATAAAGAAATTTGATTGCATCGCGCTCCTGGTCTGTTATGCAAAGGTCAAGTACAGCCTCAAAGTCTGAACGGTACTCCAGCAAATCCAATTTTTCAGTAAGATCCTGCTCAACGGATGCGCGCAATCGTGCCTCGGGAGAGATACAGCATGTAAGTATCAATGTTGTTGCAGCAACAATTGCTACGTTAATAAGTTTACGGAAGATTTTCATATTGCAGGTTTTTGAATTATCAATCTCTGTATTATCTCTCTAAATTGCAGCACTTTGAAGATAACTCTGCAATTTACGAAAATTGACCTATATTTGTACCATGTTAATAGAGATTTGTTCCGAAAATATGGATATTGCGCTCAAGGCGCAGGAGAAAGGAGCCCTCAGGGTGGAACTCTGTAACAACCTTTCTATCGGCGGGGTGACACCCTCCTATGACGAGATTGAACAGACACGTAAGCGACTGGATATTGCCCTCCATGTGCTCATAAGACCACGCGGAGGGGATTTCTGCTACTCTACAGCCGAGATTGCCCGTATACTGCAAGATATTGAGTTCTGCGGCTCTCTGCTTACGGAGGAGGGCAAGGTGATAGATGGTGTGGTCATTGGCGCCCTTGCGCGTGATCGCTCCATAGAGTATGGCGCTTGCAGCGAAATGTTTGCCGCCGCAAGCGAGTATGGTCTCTCGACTACCTTTCATCGGGCAATCGACCGTTCGAGGGATATTTTCAAGACTTTAGAGAGAGTGATTGATATCGGTTTCGACCGCGTGCTCACTTCAGGCGGTGCAGAGTCGGCCTTTGAAGGACGGGAGACAATTGCCCATATGGTAAAAATGAGTTCAAACAGCGGGACGACCATAATGGCGGGTGCCGGGATAACACCCGAAAACGCCCGACAAATTATTAGCGAAACTTCCGTTCCGGAAATTCACGGCTCCCGTCTGAGTCTGCTAGACGGGTTTCTGTAAAAAAAATGTTTGTTCTCTCTGAATTGCTACAAGATTAGCTACTCTGCGCGAAAGAAGCGACGTGTAGCAGAGATGCCAAATTTGCGACCTTTAACATAAAGGACACCATCCTTAATCCATAAAGTACCCCTGGCTGTTAACCGATGGTCGGGTGAGTACATATAAGATGTTGTCCAGGTATTGTCGGAAGCGTTATAGTGCATACCTTTAATGAAAACAAGATTGATTCGGTCCTGTTTTTTCGGATCCACATGCCAGAGGACCTTTGCACAGAATGTGCCATCTTCATTGCGGTAAAATTCAGATCTGGTTTCCCCTCTCTCATCAACCCAAAAACCAAGAATCTCGTTTTCGGGCAAATCCTGACCATAAGTGATATAGGGCAGGGCCAACACCAAAGTCAAGGCTGCCGACAGTAATCTTGAGATGCATTTCAACTTCATAATCTCTCTTCTCTGCTAAGATTCTCAATGTCCTTAATACCGTCACGTGTCATTTTTACACGGAAATGGTGATACCTGGATTCAGAGGCATCTTTAACCTGGGTTATGATGTTGATATAGTAGAATTTGTTGGCCTTCACCCTGCTTATTCTGCCATCTTGTTCCAATAAATCAAGCCACTGTTCGGGATTGTCCATTTTATGGCAGAAACTCTTGAAATGAAGGCGGAAAATATCATTGATGCCGGTGAGCGGGTAGACGCTGTTTTGGGCAAGTAGCTGACTGTCGATGGTGACCAGTTTACGGTAAAGAATGATTTTCTCATCCAATATGTGAATTGCAGCCGGTATCAACGTGGAGCTGTTGCGCATTTCCAGCACCTCTGCAGGAATTTTCGATTCGGAAATAAAATCAACTCCCTCTTTGATATAACCCACCTTCTGCTCTTTAATATTAATAACAGCCTTATTGTCAAAATATTTTTTACCCAGTTTGTGGGCAAAATAGTAACGCATCAAATCCTTGACTCTATCCTTAAGCATATAGCTCGCAATGAGCGCCAAGAAAAGGAGGATGGGGAATGATGCGAAACTTTTCTGAAAAATTATGGTAACTACCGTAGCAATCACCATAGCCATTCCTGCTGCAATGGAGTAGTAAATCTGCTCGACTGCCACACCATCTTTTTTCTTTGTAAGCTCTACAAAAAGATCACTCGCTACATATTTGCGCAAAACACCATAGCGATAAATCAGCTGATCATTATTTTTTTTGTTATTAGCCGAAACGGCAGGAAAACCCTTGCGACTGCGATAGTCACCGGTTTCCCTTAAAAATTCCTTAAGAGCAGCACTTTGTCGTTCTGCTTCCGGCTTATCCTCAAGCAATTTGATGAGTTTGAAACTGTAATATACCGACATATAACTCAAAAACTCATCGCCAAAAGAGAAATGAGCCCGCAGAGCGGGGTTGGCTGTCGGTACATCGATAATATGCTCCAGAGCACGGTAACTCTGCACCAACCCATTTATATAACCAATATAGTTATCACAGGAATCGAGGATATCCTCCATCTCACTCTTTTCAAGTATATGCTGCACCTCATCCCTGATAGAACTCTTGGCTATGGCACAGAACATCTTGATCTGATACTCGTACTCCGCGATATTTACCTTGTCCGGAGCTTTAGCCATCACACTCATTGCATCGCGCAGATAGGTCAAAGGCACGGCATCTCCCCCCGCAATATCTCGTAGAAGATATACGGGGGTTTTGAGACGCACATTACTCTTTACATCACGATAAAACTGCTCTTTGCTGTAACTATCAGGGTGAATATCGAGACTATTAGGCACAAAAATCCATGTATTGACTGCAAAATCGTTTTTTCTTTGCTGCGCGTCAACCACAAAACTCTCCTTAAATTCTACGGAGAAGTTGTCATGAATTCTTGTCCTGATATTTATCATATACTTGCTTAGCAATTAGCTGTTGGCCATTAGCAATTGCCAAAGGCCAACAGCCAGGAGCTATATCACTATTCCTCCGGGTTCATCACAATCTTGACAAGGTTGCCCTGCCCGATGAACTCTGCAACAAAGTTTTTCACTTTTTCAGCAGTGAGGGAATTGATTAGAGCTTCGCGCTCAGTGTCCAGGTCCACACCTGTGAGATCATACTGACGCAGGTTGTTCGCCCAGTAACTGTTGCTGATACGGGATTCGGAGACATTTTTGAGGAAATTTTCCCTGACTTTAACCATCTGCTCTTCGGTAGGACCGTTATTTGCAATATCCTCGACACCTTGGATTGCCAATTTAATCATCTCTTCCACTCTGGCGGGATCGGTATCAAACTGAATGATCATCTCGCCCCTGTTCTGAGGTATAGCCGATACGGAGCCTTGTGTACCCACACCGTAGGTTGCACCCTCCTCCTCCCTAATGGTCTCTGTATAGATGAGGTCAAGCGTATAGCGGAAAGCCTGCATTGTAAGCACGTTTTCAAGATCATACTTCAGATCACCGCTAAAGATCATAAGTACGCTGCTCTTAGGAGTAGTCATAGGAGCATTGAAAATATTCTCAACCTTTCCGGGCACCACCTGGAGATTATGGTCAATATATGTGTTTCCCTGACCTACAGTAGGGAGAGAACCGATATATTTCTCTACTAATGGCTTGATCGTCTCAAGGTCCACATTACCCGTGATATAGACACAGGCACCTGCCATATTGGAGAATAGAGTCTTGTAAGATTGCTCCAGGGAAGCTACCGACATCTTACTTAGCATATCCATGGAGATAAGTTGTCTGCGGGGATTGTCGCCATATGCTGTCTTGAGATATGCTTCACCAAGTATATAATTGGGCTGTTTTGAGAGATTGGGAACAATGGCATTCATCTGAGTAAATGCGGGAGCGATCTCTTCTTCCACAAACCTAGGCTCTGTCACCTGGAGATATACCAGTTGCATTAATGTCTCGAAGTCCTTAGGTGCACTCTGTCCGGCTATTCCGTGGAATTCATCCTCTATAAAGGGTGATTCGGAAACGATTATACCGGTGAGCATTTTGTTCAATGTAGTTGAAGGGAAATGGGAAACGCCTCCCATATTACTATAGAGAGCAATCATATTGTCATCAACCGAAGGAAGTTCCGATTCTGCAATCAGAGATTTTCCACCGGGAACCTGAAGACGGAATGTAACCTCTTCCTTTTTATAGTCTGAGGGTCTTACAATCACGCGGATGTCATTTTCAAGGGTCCATACTGTGGAATTAAAGAGACCTTCTTTCTCCTCTTTTACTTTACTACCTAAAAGAAGCGCTGCATCTACCAATTCTCCCAACTCCTCTTCCTGAATTCCCGATTCCATTTCAGCATTTTTCACCTTGTCAATTATAGTTATAAAGTCCTGCTCTACAGGATGTACAAGACCCTCCCGTTCGGGAGCAAGGTAAAGAACCACTACATTCTTATCATAAGAAATAGTCTTAAGGAATGCATTTATTACATCCAGGGAAAGAAAGGGAAGATAACCTTTTATCTGCTCTTCTTTGTATGCAGGAGTCATAAAAGGCCAGCCTGAGAAGAAATCAGTCATATAATCCTGTACATATTCACCATTCTTACGGCTCTCAGCATTGGAAGTAGCCCTTTCAGCGTTAGCAATCATATTGGTCTTGGCCCTCTCGAGTTCACTTTCTGTAAATCCGAACCTTTTTGCCTTTTCTATTTCAGTCAAAGCTGCCTCAAATGCCGTTAAAGCCTCTCCGTCCCTAAATGCGGCGCTTGCCATAAGCGCATCCGAAGTGAGGATCAGGTTCGTAAAAACAGCGCCGCCGGCAAAGAATGGAGCATCAGCCTTCTTTCTAATATCATCAAATCTCTCTGAGAAAACAGCATTTACCAAATCTACGGCAAGATCATTCATAAAGCCTGCACCATACTGGCGTACCATCCTCGGAGTCAAAAGGGGATATTTTACTGCAAACTGTATCTGGCTCATTCTTGTTTCGGGATCGGTGATAATGCCAACTATGGGGTCTTCATTTTCCGGAAGAAGTATCTCCTCCTTGGGTTTAGGATTCTCGTGTGCCGGGATATCCTCGAAAAGTGTCCTGAGCTTGGCCTCAATCACTTCGGGGTCAATATCACCCACCACAACTACTGCCTGAAGATCGGGACGATACCAGGTGTGATAGAAATCCTGAAGCTCACTTGCAGGGAAGGTCTCAAGGTTTTCCTTAGTACCGATGATATTACAGGTGGCATATTTCGAACCTTTATAAAGATATTCCCATGCCTTCTCGATATTTCTCCATTCGGCAGTACGACGAGTACGCCACTCCTCAATAATTACGCCTCTCTCCTTATCTATTTCGACGGGATCGTTGGTCACAAAAGCGGAATAGTCGTGCATTACCAGCAGAGCCGTGTCGATGATACCTTCTCTGGTAGTAGGGATATTAGTGAGCATATACATTGTCTGCTCTACTCCTGTGGAGGCATTGATATTGGGACCGAAACTGGCTCCGATGCTCTCAAAATAATTGATCATCATCTTACCCGGGAGGTTCTTGGTACCGTTGAGCGCCATATGCTCGAGGAAGTGAGCAAGACCATTTTGGGCAGGGGTCTCCTGGATAGCACCCACATTGGTGAAAAGATAGTAGTCAGCTCTTTCAGCGGGCTTGTCGTTGTGTTTGATGTAATAGGTCAATCCGTTTTCAAATTTGCCGTATCTCACGGAGGGGTCTCTCTCAAGAAGGCCCTGAGGATTGATCTGTGCGAAAGAAATAAATGTCACAAGGAGTGACAAAATCGTTGAAATGATTCTTCTCATTTTAAATTGTTAAATAAATATTATAAAAAGTGTTATCAAAATAATAAAGTTCATCTTACAAATTTATGCATTTTTAGCTAACTTTGTGGCATTATGACCGACAAAAGACTGCAAGTGTTTGCCGTGGCTGCCCGCCAGTTGAGTTTTTCCAAAACGGCAAAAATTATGGGTATATCCCAACCGGCTGTTTCCAAGCATATCGCCCTGCTTGAAAAGGAACTTGGCGGAGCACTCTTTCTCCGGATAAGCCAAACCCTGGTTCTGACGAAAAAGGGCGAACAACTCCTGGAGATAGCCGACAAAATACTTGCGCTATACCAGTCTATTGATACTCTCAAAGATTGACGGGCCACTTTAAAGATTATTGAGCTTGTCAAAAGTGATTTTTCCACGCGAAAAATAGAATTTCAGCACAATGCTGTGTGGATAGTAGCCCTTGTTGTTGATCTCTTCTGAGAATGGTGAAGGATCAAGTTCACGTTTCATTCTGGAATAATCACGATGAGCTCGCCATACGGCCTTCAAATTCTCAATCTTACCGGTAACCAGATATATCATAGCAGAAGCTCCGTCCAGAAGTTTACGGATAAATAATCTCCTCCACCGAATCTTATCGGGAAGATTTTTCCAGAGCATAAGCAAACTGTTACGATAATTCAGATAGAGTTTATGGGGAGATTCATTGGGTAGAGTGCCACCGCCTACATGATAAACTATTGAGGAAGGAATAGCCCACACCTCATATCCCAGCAATTTTGCCCGCCAGCAGAGATCTATTTCCTCCATATGGGCAAAAAACAGTTCCTCCAAACCACCCAAATGGTGATAAAGTGAGGATCTGATCATCAGACAGGCACCGGTAGCCCAGAAGACCTCTCTCGGCTGGTCATATTGTCCGTTATCCTTCTCGATATTGGAGAGAATCCGTCCTCTGCAGAATGGATACCCATATTTATCGATGAATCCGCCAGCAGCGCCGGCATATTCAAACGAGTTCCTATCTGCCACAGAAAGTATTTTCGGCTGACACACACCGACCTCGGGATGCTCCTCCATAAAGGAAAGAAGAGTATCTGCCCAGCCTGGAGTCACCTCTACATCGGAGTTGAGCAAGACATAATAATCGGCCTCAACTTCAGCCAAAGCACGGTTATAGCCGCCGGTAAAACCCCAGTTGCGATCAAACTCTATTACTCTTATATCGGGATGATTTTCTTTTAGCCACTCAACAGACCCGTCTTCGGATCCGTTGTCAGCCACAACCACAAAACAACGTTCGCTGACCGTACAATCAAGAAGGGTCGGAATATACCTTTTAAGATAATTCCGACCATTCCAGTTAAGTATGACTATAGCACAATCCATACAGGAGGATCTCAGAGTTATAAGGCGAGTACCACCTCAAAATAGAGGGCTCCGTCTATGACTGTCACCTTGTAGAGTGCATCTTCGACCTGATAATAAGTCTCGCCGGCTATCTCCACCTCAACGTAGTCGTCTGGCAACTGGGTGATGAGAGCTCCGATAGGAGGTTCAATCACATAGTAGCGACCATCGACAAGGGTGTAGAAAACTCCGTCCTGATAGTAATATTCTTCATTTTGATTAGCTACGTTTGTTACGTAGGAATCAACCTCCCTAATAGTGTAGTTGGTATTGATTCTTGAGTAACTCTCGGCTAGTGCAACAGCACGGTTTGCGCGCTCAACGGCATTGTTCAGGGCATTGATTACAGCCACTGTCAGAGCTACATTAAGCATGGTGCTGCTGATATAGGTGCCTACTGGCGGGCGGCAGATGATATAACCTCCTCCAAAGTAGGGGCGGTAAAAGATACCATCATAATAGTAGTAGTGAATGTGGTTATGAACCCTAAGCACCGCTCTATGAGGAAGGTAGTGGATTCGATAGCCGAAGTAGTGGTGACCGTAGTGATAAGAAGGAACCGGCCTGTAGTGTTTCTTGATATAGGGTCTCACCCAGTTTTTATCCCTTGGAGGGGGTACGCTGTTATGATATTGCACGGCAGCCGGCTTGCGGTCAACCATAGGGGTATTAACCCTGTCAGTTCTCCTTGGGGCAGTGCTGTTTACACTTGTGGCGTTCCTACGGGTGGAGGTTGAAACAGAGGATCTGCTGGTGCCGGGGCTTGCTACAGATCTGTTACGGTCGGTAGTGACGGCCTGTCTGCTTGAGCCGGAACTTCTTCTAGTGGCTGCGTTATCCGAGCCTGTCACTACAGAAGAGCTGCTTGAGCTGCGTCTTGTGGTGACAGTGGAGCTACGAGAGCCTGAAGAGGAGGTTGAACCGGCGTTACCTCTATAATCCTGCACCTGACGGTCAGAAGTGGTAGTTGTCCTCCTGCGGGTAGAAGTGCTCTGTGACTGGGTACCTGAGGAGGGTGACTTGTAGTTGGGATCGACTTTGAGGTCGAATGTATTGTCTGATGAAGCCTTCACTCCGGTCCTTCTCTGCGAAGTAGTTGAAGTGCTGCGGCTCTGAGAACTACTTGAACGGCTGCCTGAAGTAGTTCGACTCTGTGAACTGCTTGAACGGCTGCCGGATGAAGAGCTGCTTGAGCGGCTGCTGGAAGAGTTGCTGCTCTGAGTTGTCCTACGTTCGCTCGAACTGCTCGTTCTCCTGTTTTGTCCCCATACCTCACTCGGGCTAGCTAACATCATTATGATGCTAAGGACTAAAGCTACTTGTGTAAACCTCTTCATTTTTTAAAATTTAAGTGGTAAGTATTCACCTTAATATATATCAAATAACGGACCAAATATAACTATTTATTCTTACTTTTGTGTTACAAAATAGTATAATGATATGGGAAAGGGAGTATTGGTTACAGGAGGAACGGGTTATATCGGCTCACATACTGTCGTTGAGCTTATCGAAGCGGGTTATGAAGTGATTATTGTCGATAATCTTTCAAATTCCGATGAATCTGTGATAGAAGGTATAGAGGCGATTACCGGTGTCAGACCGGAATTTGTAAAAGCGGACTGCCGCAACATTGAAGCGCTCGAAAAACTTTTTGAAAAGGGAAAATTTAACTCCATAATACATTTCGCGGCGGCAAAGGCAGTAGGGGAATCGGTTGAGCAACCTTTGGAATATTACCATAACAATATCCTCTCACTTATAAACATCATCTCTCTGATGCGCAAGTATGGTGTGCCCAATCTGGTATTCTCCTCTTCCTGTACTGTATATGGACAGCCGGAGGTGCTCCCCGCCACTGAACAGACCCCAAGACTTGAGGCCGAGTCCCCCTATGGCAATACCAAACGCATTTGCGAAGATATAATCCGCGACAGCGTAAAGGCCTACGGCTCCATCAATGCCATTGCGCTGAGGTATTTCAACCCCATAGGAGCACATCCCAGCGCACTAATAGGCGAATTACCACGTGGCGTACCCAACAACCTCCTCCCCTATGTCACTCAAACGGCCGCAGGCATACGCGAGGTACTGAGCATCTTCGGGGACGACTACAACACTCCGGACGGATTCTGTATCCGTGACTATATCGACATCAACGATCTGGCCGCTGCACATGTGACTGCACTCGACAGGATGATCGATGGAAAGATGAAAGAGAACTTTGAAGTCTTCAATATCGGTACGGGACAAGGGGTTTCCACAATGGAAATAGTCAAAACTTTCGAACAGGTCAACGGGTTGCAACTCACCTATCGCATTACCGGCAGACGTGAAGGCGATATTGAGGCAATATGGGCTGACCCAACCTATGCCAATGAGGAACTGGGCTGGTACGCACGTAAAAGTCTTTACGAAACTCTCCGCTCTGCCTGGAAATGGCAGCAACGGCTCTGTGGTGTTGATATATCAGATGAATAGCACTGCCTGAAGATCTCTCTTCCAGACTTAACTTCTATTGGAAGATGGGATAGGGTAGTTAATGCTTCGGCTCAAGACCCAATTCTGCGGCCTTAGTCTCCATCATACGATAGGCTGCCTCAAATTCATTGGGTATCTCTCCATCCAGAATGGCATTCTTGATCTCTTCCTTGATCACACCGACAGTGTAGCAGGGTGGAAGACCATATTTTTCCATAATCAATTCTCCCGTAATAGGATTTTTGAAGTTACGGATGGCATCTTTCTCCTCCACTTCGATAAGTTTGGCTTCCACTATCTCGAAATTGCGCTGAATTGCTTTGACCTTGTATTCATTCCTGGAAGTAACATCCGCGCGACAGAGAGTCATCAGATCATCTATATCATCCCCCGCATCAAAGAGGAGACGGCGCACTGCGGAATCTGTCACCTCTTCAGTAACCAGAGCTATCGGGCGCAGATGAAGCAATACCATTTTCTGCACATATTTCATCTTATCATTGAGAGGCATCTTAAGTTGCTTAAATATGCCCGGCACCATCTTGCTGCCGATAAATTCGTGTCCATGGAAGGTCCATCCCGTTCCTTCTTCATATCTCTTTGTGGCAGGTTTACCCACATCATGGAGCAATGCCGCCCAGCGCAGCCATAGGTCTCCACCGACAGCTGCAACATTATCCAGCACCTGCAGAGTATGTTCAAAATTGTCCTTATGCCCGCAACCATCCACCGTCTCTACAGCTTTGAGATTGGAGATGGCAGGAAGTATCAAATGTAGAAGTTCACATTCGTCTAGCAGACGCAGGCCTCTCGAAGGGGTATCTGCCATCAATATCTTATGCAGTTCGTCTGCTATCCTTTCGCGTGCCAGAATATTGAGACGTCCGGCATTGCGGCGAATGGAATCGAGCGACTCCGGTACTATCCGGAATCCAAGTTGAGTGGCAAATCTTATGGCGCGGATCATCCTCAGAGGATCATCGGAATAAGTAGTATCGGGGTCGGTCGGAGTGCGTATCAGGCCGGCATCCAGGTCGCGGATGCCTCCAAAAGGATCTATCAGGGTGCCGTAGTCCTCTTTCTGGAGACTGAAAGCAAGCGCATTGATGGTAAAGTCGCGGCGAAGCTGATCATCTTCAAGTGTTCCCTCTTCGACAATGGGTTTGCGGGAGTTGCGACGATAAGATTCTCGTCTTGCACCTACAAATTCGAGCTCAACACCTTCATATTTGAGCATCGCCGTACCGAAGTTGCGGAATACGGTGACACTGGTACCCAGCACCTTTGCAACCGCTTCAGCCAGTTCGATACCGCTACCTTCTACCACTATATCTATATCCGTACTCTCCCTCTGGAGAAAATGATCACGCACATAGCCCCCTATGACAAAGGCTTTAACCTTCAGTTTAGCAGCCTGGGCTGCCACTATCTCAAATATTTTATGATCCAATGGCCCTCTCATAGCATCTGTTCATATTTGGGAATCCTGTCCAAAAATTCATATTGCTCAGTTTCAGGATTGCGGCCACAAAGATAACTGCTTTTACCGTTTGTTATCAAAATGTATTTCACTTTGAGCGAAAGATTGTACCTGATGACCTGATCTATCACTGTTTGATTGATGGGAATATCGGGAGCTTTGCACTCCACCAGCATCAGAGGCTGCAGGGATCGGTCAAAGACCAGCACATCAGCCCGGTACTGCATCCCGTTGAAAGTAAATGCCCATTCACTCGACATTAGCGGCAGCGGCACCTCCCACTCCTTCGCAAGCCAGCCAATGACATTCTGCCGCACCTCTTCCTCGGGTGTGAGCCTGACATACTTTTTTCTCAACGGATCAAAAACCTGCATTTCTCTCCATATCTTTAATGCGAAGATAGCATTTTTCATTAAAATGCTTGAAACATTTTGCTCACATTATTTGTTTATATAGTTTTTATTATCCTTATTTGTGTTATGATTTATAATTATTGCAATTATACTACATTTTATTTACTCAACACTTAAATTATCACATTATGAGCAAAGATTCATTACCACGTAAAGGTAGCGTGTGGTCGGAGGGAACGGTTTTGAATCCCTTTACAGACTTTGGTTTCAAGTATCTTTTCGGAACCGAGAAAAACAAAGACTTAACTATCGGTTTTATTAACATCATTCTCAAAGAGGAGCTTGAAAGTCCGATAGACGAAATTGAGTTTTTAGACAAGGAACTTGTTCCTTCCGTGGAAGATGCAAAACGGTCGGTTGTAGACGTTCTATGCAGGAGCAGGGATGGAGTACGTTACCTGATAGAAATGCAGAATCAATACTACAGGCACATGTTTGATAGACTGATCTATTACAATTGCGATCTTATAAGCGATACTGTCAGCCGCGGGGACAAGAAAAGGTATGGCGATATCAAGAAGGTTTTCACCATCTGTTTGAGCAATTTCCAGATTGAGAGAAATGGTCAAATCAAAAATGAGTACAAGATGTGCAACACGAAAACCGGGAAAGTGATAAGCAATATAATACACATTATAACTCTGCAGCTTCCCTGCGTCAATATTAAAAACATAGCAAAAGGTGGGAAAGATTATGAAAGTTTATTAGCTTTGCTAAAACTAATGACTGACAGGAAAATGGGAATCACTTATAACGAATTCAAAAAAGCAGTTGATGAGATTGATGTATCTGATAAAATCAAGAGATACTTCATGGACCTTATCTGCAAGGCAGCGTTGACAAGACTGACCGAAAAGGAGCGTCAAGAATATCGCGATCATTATTTTGCGGTCACTATTGATGATGTTATCGAATCCGCGCGCGAAGAAGGCTTAGAAGAAGGAATGGAGAAAGGAATGAAGAAAGGAATGGAGAAAGGAATGGAGAAAGGAATGGAGAAAGGAATGGAGAAAGGAATACGTCAAGTTGCAAAGTCAATGTTGTCTCAAGGCATCTCATTGGAGTCAATCTCAAAAGCCACCGGCTTATCACAAGAGGAAATCAGCAAATTGTCGTAACAGCATCTGCTGTCAGAGCGATAATTTCCGCAAATAATATCATAAAGAATAAAGAACTAAACTACCATATCCACAATATCTGTAACCAAAGGTGGAATGGGAAGTTATCAGGATTATAATAATCAAGAGGGTGACCGTGCGGTCACCCTCTAAATATGTTCAAGCTTTAAATATCAATCAAAGCAAACTGCTAATTGAATTGCAATGTGAAATTCGGATCCAATAGTTGTGCGACAGTTGCAGATGCATATGTATAATTCCAACCCCAAGAAAAATAGCGTGATCTGAAGTACAACGGAGTGCTTTCAGTAAATGTACCGGTCAATGTAAATGTAACATTACCGCCACTTGTCGTAAATGAACCTAACAGATTAGTATGACCAGCATCACTATAAATATTACGATTTGAATTTCCGACCGTTCCGGAATAAGGGACACTTACAGATAGCGTGTTCACTGTAGCAGTAACTGTTACCGGCGCAAATTCGGGATTCGTGACATTGTGTTCAATATCAGCTGTGCGTGGACCTCCAAACGTTGTAGTGGTAAGAGGAATTGTAACAGTCGTCTGTGTTGTCGGAGGCAAGTTAATCTCGGTCTGCCCGGCATAACTTCCACTTCCCACCAAGCCCTCAGTAAGATTAATTCTTAAGGGCTCATTAAGTTTATTGACAGTGAATGTGAGCGTAACAGCTCTGCCCGCGCCATACATATCTCCATTTGCCAACAGCGCATTGGTAATAGTTAGCGGTATCCTGATGAAAAAGTCGGTTCCGTCATTGAAATATTTATTGGTGACGTAAACATGAATCTCGTCATCAGTAGTAGAGGTTACTCCTTCATTGGTCTCCATCCAACAGGTTATCCTCTTGTGCCCCGGATAAGTAGGTGAAGCGGACAAACCTAAGTATTCAGTCCAGGTGAGAGTTCTCTGAAATGCAAATGAACCTCTGCCATTTGCATCGACGGTCACTACGAGAGGCATGATTTGACCGACCGCTGGACCGTCAACTCTTGGATAGAGACTTTTAGTGTCAGTATCCACCAAAAATTGCAAAGGGAAGGCAGTAGAGTCCAGATCATTCGGAATATCGATATGAACGTCGCCATTGGCGTGAACTATCTGATTCAGCACTTTGGGAGCACAGGTGACATGCATTGTCCTTTTCTGACGAAGAACATATCTTATTTCACGGCTCAAACCGGTTCCCGGAGCAATTACCGTAACGGCTTGTCTTTTGGCAAGCGAACCGATAGTGCCGGTAACATCCAATGTTACTTCATTCCATCCGGCCCATTGTCCCGAAGTAATTGGAGTATTGGAGAGAACGCTGCCGCTGCTGAAGATAGTGCCATTTTCAACCCCAATCTGCACTCCATTGTTGTTCGGAGTGCCCTGAGCATAATTCGGGTAGTACTTGAATCTGAATTTGACATCATTGGTAGTGTTGATTATGGTGTCGGTATAACTCACGAAGAGTCTTGCCGTACCATCCGAGATATTTGTCAAATTTTTGAGCTGAACATCCGCAGAAATGTTGTTGAATGCAGTGCCGGCTGCCGCCTCTGCAGCAGTAGCTGAACCTCTTGCACTGACATGGGTAATCTCAATCTCATAATTGAAATTGCGGAGTATATGGTAAAATTTGTTTACACCCCCCTCATTGTAGATTAGGTCAACCTTGTAATAGGTGTCAGTAGTACTACCATTGTACCTACCCCTTATAATGGCAAAAGTATTGGTCTGATCACCCGGCTGAGTGCGCTCATAAAGGTAAAATGGTTCTCCCTCATTTTTATATGTGGCAGATGAAAGCGATGACGGAATGTTGATTAGGGTTGTTCCGGAAGGTATATTGCCTGTATAGCCTTCCTGGAGCAATTCACCGTAAGTCTTGCACTTCTTCTCTCCTGCCGATGGTTTCATATAGTCCACAAAGGAGAGAGCCGCCCCATTATATGGTGCGACACTGCCTCTGTTGAGAGTGTTGACTACGGTCAAGCCGGTAATCGTGAAGTTTGTCACAGTACTTGCCTTGACGGCGGTTACCTTAGAGTAGTTGCGTACCACGGGTACCCTTGTGAGCTTGGCAGCAGTCTCGGGGCTAAGTGAACCATTATCGGTACGAATACCGTTGTCAAGGACAACTCTTTGCCAAAAAGCATCCTGCGTACCTTGTACGGCAAACTCTGCAAAAACATCATACTCTGTACCTACAGTAGCAGGTGAAGCCACATTGCCAACCAAATGGAGAATACGTTTGTTGGAAGAGGCTGTCAGAGTACATTGATAATTGATCTGATCCGAAGGAGAGATGCTGACGAAGTTAGCAGTAGCACGTTCTACGTACATCCCCTCTCCATCAAATACTACGATATGCAAAGGCATCTCTGTTCCCGCAGCAAGCGGATCATCACCGAATGCTTTAGTCAAAGGTGACATTTCCGGAACATCCAGCCCGATATTTACAATCACCTTGTCTCCATCGATTTGAGAGATATCGATATCCTCAATATCAAACTTCTGGCAGGAAAAGAGTGCCAGAACCATCAGTATGCTATAAAATATCTTCTTCATCTCAATATCCTCTTCATCATATTATCTTACATTACCCCATTGCTCAACATAAATATCACCCAAAGGGTTATCTCCCATCATCGGCACTCCATAATCAACAGTACCATCTTTATTGTAGTCACCTTTCTTATCACCCCAATACCATACATCATAGACACAACGGACATAAGCAAGGGTGTTATCAGATGCCGGACCGGTGGCTGGGTACCATACATTACTTCTCGCAGAATAATGCCTTTTGCTTGAAGCCCAATAGGGAGCATCGTTGGTTTCTCCAAAAAGCTGAGGGATAACCTGGGCTTTCGAACGATTGACAATAAACATAATCTCCGCTTCGGTCGGCACACGCCATCTACCTGCAGGATATCCGTTCTCCTGATAGGCTGCACAGCGTTTTTCCGCCTGTGCGAAGGTTACGTTAGTGGTCTTACCATACGAGGAGGCGATCTTATATGCAGGAGCAATTACATCTGCAATATCCGTTCGGGTCCTGCGATATTGATCAAGTTTTACTGTCGGACCATAGTTTTGGAGTCCCGGAAGAGAACCTGCTTCATTAGGGGGTACTCTCGGATCTCCAATTGAATAATTTCGCTCAACCAGCAACCCGGGACAGAGCACTCCCACATACATAGTGTACTGATTCTGATTGGTATTAGGAGCTATACCGTCGACATCATTAAAATTTACTACCGCACCTAAACTTCCATTTTGATCATCACTAATTGAACGAGAACCACCGGTTCCTCTTGAACGATAGCCATATACTATTACCGAACCATAGTTACTTGTAACGTTAGTATAGGATCTCTCGCCCGTAATATATATCGGTGAATATTGCTTTATCACTATGGTTTCGGAGAAGCCATCATCATTACTCACTGTAAAGGTGATAGTGCTTACCGAAAAAGAACCATTAGGAATCTCTCTTTCAAACCTGATAATATTGCCATCCTCTATCGATACGGTATAAGTATCTGTCACAGTATGTGAAGGTGATCCGGGAGGATGGACCAAACGTTGCTCAGAAATAGAGTAGGAAGTATAGCTGGCGGGGGCAGTACTGGTGAGTTTCGTTACAGTAATGTCGTTCTGCGAGTAATTCATATAGGTCACAGAATCTATTTTTACCTTCACAGGTGAGGAGCTTGAGTAGCTAAATGTTGTGGAGCTTTCATTATTGAGTACTGCAAAAATTCTATCTTCTGTAAGATACTGATATTTTCTCAGCTCCGCCTTAATTTCAGCGGTACTCCAATCTGCGATAATCACACTGATAGGAACTACTAATGGTTCTTCCTCCTCAAAACTACCAAGCATACTTAGCGTAATGTTGATCTGATAATATTCGTTGCGTGTAAATTGATAATCACCCGGAACGTTGATCGGTATCTGATAGTAGGTGTTGAGGGGATTATGTTGATCGTCACCCGGATACCATGGAAGCACGAGAGTTAAATAGGTCCGATCCATCGTATCAGGATCAAACTCGTAGGGATAGGTGTAATAGGGGACAGTATTGAACCAGTAATCAAGTGTACCTGTAACCGGCTCACGTGTAAACTGTCTGGGAAGCGTGCTGGCTCCTCCTCTGATAGTGTAATAATCACCCGCTACGGGAGTGTAAGGATGAACAGTCTCATCTATGTGTGACTTCTTTACTCCATTGAAAAAGAAAAGTCTCATCTGGTCAGTCCTCGGGGTCCAGGTAACTGCCTCCGCTCCTTCTCCGATAGTAACCGGATCAATTTGAGTGACAAATACGCGGATCTTGCAGGCTGAGCGATCCATCTTGACGTGTCCGCTCATAGTCGTCCTGTCAGCAGTCAGAGTTACCACATCATACCCATCCATCACAAAAGATTGTGCCATTTGACTGGTAAGAGGGTTATTAGTCATAACTTCCAGATTTTTAAGACTGTTGATGGATGTGCCTATATAAGAAGGAGTAGGGGCTGCAGCATTTGCCATTATTGTATTAAGAGCAGTCCTGGCCGGATTCTTGGCATTGGCAATCACATAGATCCTGGCAGTGGCCGGAGCCGGAACTGCAGGTGCCGTGCCGAAAACCTTGTCGATCTCAACGTTAGTAAAAGGAATGGTGATTGTGGCTATGGAGTTGGACCCTGGTGGCAGTACCATTTGCAGACAATGCACGGCATTTGTATTATCGTCAGCATCATGCTCGTAAAAGAATATATCCACCGTATCAATGAGATTTTCATTGAGGTTAGTCTCTCCGGCTGCTTCAATCTCAGGTCCTTTTGTTCCCAAACCAGTTGTCATAAGTGTGAGACGAAATTCTCCTTTAGGCTGGGGTACAGGATTTTCAAACCAGTTGCAAGAGGCGACCAGAAGAACTGCAAGCAGTAGCGTTATAGGCATTATTCTTTTCATATCTCTTTACTATGAAGCCGGTTGAACAATAGTGTACTCTTTTGCCGAGCCAAAGCCGCCCTCAATCTCAAGATAATTAACCTTGATTGTAACACTGACGGGTGGGGGGAAGGTAACCATCAGGCGGAGTACGTATTCGTTGTGTATCGCTGCAGGCTGGGGAAGATTCTTCTTAATATACAATGTGGCAGGCTGACCGACAGGACCGGAAGGAGCCTCTATTGTAGTGCCACCTTCCGTTACGAATGAGAATGCTCCGGCAACACCACCCTTTCTTACTAATGAGGCGTTCCATGTGCCTCCCGTCGGGGTTGCCACCGTAAACGTCACTTTGGCAAAGGTGTTGTCTTGTTTCATGATAACATAGACATTGCCGTTATCCTTATCTGAAGCATCGATCTCTTTTATGGTTGTTGGATCAAATGTTGGAAATCCTCCGGTTTCAAATGAACTCAACTGCTCGTACTGGTAACTCTCCGTTTTTATAACCCATGGGTTTGCCTCAAGCTTAAGTGTCAGTTCCGCATCACTGATACCGGTAATCCGGTAATCAAAGATATAATTACGCAAAATATTGAAATAGGTTGCGTTTGTAGGAAGTTTACCGCTATCGTCGTAGTATGCAAAATGAATGGCATCTGTATAGGTCTTACCGTTGGAAAGTTTGACCGTAATGGTAGATTTCTCATTTGCAGGAGCATTGACATTATTGAAAGCCGGCACATAGATCTCATAAAGGTCATTATTGATCTTTCTGAAAGGAATGGAATCTGAAGAAATCTGCGCTGAAGAACAATATTGTTCAGTGGTAGCAGTTACACTCCTTGGGGTGGTCTCTATGATATTCGGAGCCTTATAGGCAACTGTAGAAAATCTCTTTAATGTGACAGCCGAAAGGTCAAGAAGGGTTGCAAAAGTATCAGAAAGCCGTACACGGATCTTAGCATATGCCCTAATCACATTGATCTCTCCAAGGTCTGTAAGTATATTGTCCCTAAAGAGTACATTCTCAAATTTGCGCACTCCATACATCGGTATCGGCGTCGTCTGTGAGGGCTCGTAAGGGGTAGTGCCCGGGTTGTAACTAAATGTACCCCAACCTCCGGACACATTATTGGAAATCAGATCGCTAAGTGTGGAAATACCGACATAGAGGTCGGGAGTTTCTCCCAGCGCAGCCACATCCGAGCCAATCGGATAACGACCGTTAACTCCACCATAATTGAGCAAAGCCACCATCGTGAAGTCCGAATATGCCTCATTAAGCTTACCGCTGATGTAATAAGCCTTGTATACGGGCATAGGATCTCCTGTTGGGTCAGGATTAGGTGAAGTCCCCGTAGTTCCTATCGGAATAATGCCTTCAGGCTCCGGCTGGAAAGTCTGGAGATATTTTCCATTCTCATCAAAGAAAAGGAACATAAAGTCTCCACTCTCTATACCGATATAATTTTCATCATTCTGACCATCTTCGTCACCATAAACGGGAGCCTTGGTCGCCGGAGTACTGAACACACCTGTTGAAATAGTAAATCCGATCTCGACCGGCTCGGTAAGAGCGCACTTACTACAATCCTCATAGATGAGGTTGCAGGCTGCCATAAGCGACACTATTGAGACCGCTATCAGCAGACGGAATAGGACCGATATGTTTTGTTTCACTCTCATGTGATCAGTTTCAAATTTCTAAAGTGTTGTCGATGACAAAACGACTTTCCATGCGCCTATGTAAATATAGGCATTCATCCAGGTATATTCACTGTCAGGATCATCGGGATCATCGGGATCATCAGGATCATCAGGGTCATCAGGGTCATCGGGGTCCGTAGTGCCACCCGGATCAGTACCTTCCCCATCAGGTTTTTTATCCTGGAGGAAGAATACGAAGTGATATTCATCCTGGCGATCGAGGTATTCCTGGTCGGTCATCACCTGATTGTAATTGCTCTTTACCAGCAGAAGAAATTCTACCAGGGGAATAGAGAGTACTGTCTTTCCTTTGTTATTTTTGACGGTCATCCGTGCATCACTGGATGCCATAAGTCTCGAAGTGGCAAATTCTGCCACTGCTGCAGCACCTGCTGTAATGGTATCCGCCTTACTCAGCACCTCCGCACCGGTAGCCGTAAAATAGGCCTCATAGTTGACTATGTTGTTCGGCACAATCTCATTATTCCAGTTAAGAAGTCCGTTATCATCTGTAATATGATAAGTAAAAGCATCCGGATCTACCTTCTTACCGGAAATATGCTGCAGTATAATGCGTATGGAGTTGGTATTCTTGACCAGTGGTATGGTCACGGTATGAATACCCTCCTCATCGGGAAACTCCACGGAATTTAGTGAACCATGATATAGTGGCTTAAGTTGATAATCCACTACGGCTCGACCATTAATATCTTTTTTTCCTATAGTCCTACAAGTCAGATCGGACTTGCTTGTCAGACCTCTCTGTATCAGAGGCACTGAAAAGGATTTGCCATCCTCCAGGCCACACCAGGCGACAAGGTCATAGGTACCCGGCTCCATATCGACCTCCATTGTATAGTCGCCGCTACCAAGATGAGAGCCCTGATCGCTCTTCTGGAAGACAAGCTTACCGCTACCGTCAAAAGCATAGAGTGACACCGATGTGACCTCATTAGCAAAGGCGTCAGCATATTTCATATTGTAGTCGTACCTGAAGACTATTCGATATTTTGGATCGCAGTCGCCCTCATATTCGTATATTGCACTACAGGAGGTCATCGCAATAAATACGAGCAGCAAATATGTCAATCGTTTCATTATCACTCCGATTTGTTGTTAATTATCATATCGTCGGGGCTTTTGCTTTAAATAATCCCTCGGGGCGGGGCCCCACCCGCCCCGAAAGATTGGTATAGAAACGCTTCGGTCTTATACAGGCCTAAGTAGTCTCTTCTTAGAAAAAATTACAATATTACATTCTGTGTAACCGTCTGCCAAGCAAGAATATTAAGTTTAGCAGCGAGATAGTAAGTAGAAGGATCGTAATTAGGAACAATCGGCTCGGTAACGTCAAATACGCCTATACCCACTTTCTTAATGTCCGTTACAGTCACCTGATAGAAGTGGTTACGTACCACGCCGAAATCACCAACCAAGAAAGGATCACTCGGATTCGTTTTGTTATAGGTAGGATTCAAGAAGTGCTCTACAGGAATTGAATAGTACATGCAACCCTCTGTAAATACCTCAGTGATGAATCTGTCACCTGCGAGGTAGGTTACTGCTGCAGTAGTTGATAGACCGGCTGCAGTTGAAGTAAGAAGAGGCTTGATCTCTCCATCATAGAGGTTGGTAAAGGTAGATGCAGAAGCAGGATTGGGCACCTGGAAATCGGCTGCAGTATAGGCAGTACCGTCAGTCTTTTGGTAAGACATATTCATATTCTCAGCAAGTATATCCGCATACTGAGCCCAAGTGTATAATACACCGTTGAAACGATAAAGGGTCACATAGTCAGTTTCAGTGGTCAGTTTCATTTGTGCCGCTACCAAAATATTTGTAGCTGCATTCATGTAGAAGTTACCTGTAAGCAGATTACCTGCAATGGTGTTTTCATGACAGTAGTCTGCTGCAGCCCAAGCCGTTGCTGCAATCTGATTGTAAGGTTTGTAAGTCAATGCAGCTGTTGCCGGAGTTACAAGGTCCGAACCGGAACCGTCGTCTCTGAGATCCGCATAATTGGTAGGATAAGTGCCATCGGTATAGTTAGCATCCTGTGCCCAGAATGAACGGTAATTCGAAGCTGAGTTCCAAGTCCATGTAAAAGTAGGAGCAGTCCACCCGGCATCAATTTTCTTGATATAGTAGCTCTGCTTGTTGAGATTGCTGAATCCCCAGCCATTGATCTTAATATCAACTGTTTTATCGCCACCTAGAAAAGCTGCCTTAACAGGAGTTGTGGGAGGGAAAACACCGGGCATGCCAGAAGTAGTGCCGGCATCCTTCATAGTCAATGAACCCTTTACAGCGAGACGCTCAACGTATGCCTCTACAGGATTTGCAATTGCTTCGGCCTCTGTCTTCTTGAGATTACCTTCAATGCCACTGGTTGTAAAAACAACCTTATTTGTTGCATTCAGGTAGGTAGAGCTTGTCATAATAAAGCTCTCGGCAGAGTTATTATAGATATTGGTAAGCTCTGCCTGTGCCTGTGTCAGACTCTTACCGGGGAATCTTGTTGCGTCAGCAGTAGGAAGATTGAGCACCACAAGCATCTGATAGGGCAGTACGGTGACATTCTTGAGTACAATAGTAGCTTCGGTATAGCGCTCAACGTTACTGCCATCCGGATTTGTAGTTGTACCGAGATCACTTAGTGTCTCGCCTTCCACTACAAAGTTGCCCATAATATCATAGAAATAGAAGTGGGCATTGTTGATCTTACCTTCAGCTGCAGTACCGTTGGCAAATCCGCCTGCAGTACCTTTGGTATAAACATCTGCGGGCGAAACAAGTCGTACAGTCATATAAGAAGCATTGCTGTCTAAATCGGGGACAATCTGCTCCTCGTTACAACCGACAAATAGAATGAGTGCCAGGGCGCTCAATACAAAAAATTTAAGTCTCATAACTTTGGGGTTTTAATTGTTTGTTAATTATTTTTGATTATTTAATATTTTTCTCTTGTTTGTTTTCATTTAGGGAGCCTGAATACATTCTTGCCCACCTTCTCAATCTCTGCAATCACCTTTGCCGCCTTTGCGAGACCGGCATCGGAGGCTTTGCGCAGATGAGCAATAGCTGTAGCATACTCTTTGTTAAGCGCAGCAAGTACTCCTCTAGCATAATCAGCCTCGGCACTATTGCCGGCTTTAGTCAGATAAGAGGAGGCATCCCTTAGGTTGCCCTTGCTCATAGAGGCATTTGCCGCATTGAGATTGGCTATCTCATCCTCTGGGAACATCCTTGCTGCCGTTTCGAAGATATAATCAAATTCATCACCTCCTGACTGCATCTCACTGGCGGCCAGATAGAACTCCTGGAGGGAGAGCTTCTGGGGAGCTGTGCGTACAAGAGATTTGATCTCCTCTACATCCGTATAGGTGCGAATCTCATATTCTACCTTATAGTTGGTGCGCCGCAAAGCAGGGAATATCGTCTCCTTGAAGGTATTGAAGTCTCTGGGATAGGCTTGCCTGATCTTACGCTCACGCAGGTCGAGATCATCTTCGCTGTCAATTATGGAGAGAATGGCATCGCGGTTAGTCATATGAGAAGCAGCTATTTTTGCCCTGAATCCCTCCCAATCCTCAGCCACATAGCTGGTGGAAATAAGCTTACTGGTAGATCCCAGCAGATCCGACACATAATTTTTAAGAGACATTGTACGCTCCCGTGCAAGACGTTCGTTGGTCCCATAAGGGCCATCGGGAGAGGCATAACCAGTGATGGTGATGTTGCTTATGATGGCATCTTTGTCATCGGACACCGACTTGATGTTATTTACAATCTTATCTATCTCGACTCTGTTGGAGCCATAGGTGGGAATAATCCTGGTCATACCTATTGGAAAGTCGATCATCGCAGAACCTTCGAGTGCATGTACTTTAGCCTTGGCTTCGCCCTCCGATGTCACATAGATAAATTCCGGCTTGTAGATAAATTCCTCATAACCACCCACCAGCGCTTCTGCGCGGTCATCGATACGGTCGCAACAGCCGTGCACCTCTTTTTCGATGATCATCATAGCGCCATTCATCCAGCTCTGATAAGGGAGTACCTTCTGATAGTTGAGCACATCGGGCATCTCGGATTTGCGGAACTTGATCTCATCCGGACCTCCAAGCATAATATCGCCCATAGTACGTTTATAATTAATATAACTCTCACGGCCATAGACACCTATAGGAGTGAGCTCCAACCTTTGATCACCGTTCACCACCACAGGAGTGATGAGTGCTGCCTGGCTACTCTTGAGCTTCAATTGACTTAGGTTAATATCCATATCAATTATGATATGCTCACCGCTGCGATTGATCTCAATCCTGTCGATCGCAAGAGAACCATTCATAATCGTCTGCGCACCGGCACTGAAGACCAATGCTATCAGGGATACAAATATTGCAATATATTTTCTCATAATCATCTTAATTAAAATAGGTATGCAAGTGAAATAGCAGCCTTGGTGGGACCGACATAGTGATGAGTGCCGCTACCGACCTGCTTACCACAATCGGGACAGAGAAATTTGTCATAATCGACATAGGAGTAGCCTACACCAAGCACAAATTCCAAATTCCAGTGAACACCGAGCGCAATCACATAGCCGTAACTAATTCCTCCTCCGACAAACCATCCCTGGTAGCGCTGCTCCTTGAGTTGCCTGAAATCCGTTCCGAAAAGGTTTATAGGAATATTCATACCACCAACATTGAAATTACCGGTGTGCGCATGAATGCCGAAGAAATGACGGCTAAAGGGATTACAGAAGTAATATCTGGCTTCAGGCTGTACCATCCAGTGTTTCCATTTAGGATCAATGGTGGCCGGGTCCGAATCACTTGCGGTCATCCAGGCATTGAAGTTACCTGAAATGTCCATTGTCCATTTAGGTGCTATTTTAAACTCCATCCCGGCATTGACCGTGGCCGTAGCATCGTACAGCAAATTGGTCTTTAGCGCAAAGTTCTGGGCGGATAGACTATGCGACCCTGTCAGTGCGGGCGCTCCATTCAGCAGCAATGCGAAAAAGATAAAAAAGAATAACTTTCGTTTCATATTCTGTGTGTTCATAAAATACCTCTAACGAGGCTTTTCCTCCATACAATTTTTAAGCCGTTCCCCCTTCGTTACAGGTTCTACACCTGCAACACCCTCGTTCATATATCGTCATTTACGCAAAATTAGCATCGCGTCCATCAGAAAAGGCTGTTTTTAAAATGTCCTTGGTATTGAATGCGATGCAGTTCCCCCCTGCGGGCACGGAGGGCAAAAATATATATTTTTTATAATTGACAACTTTTTACAAAATGAAAAAATTGAGACTTTTAGAGTACTTTTGAATTTTACAAATAAGATAATTAACTTTTAAGACATTGATTTACAACAGGTTATAAATTATACAAAACGAGGTGGGTTTAAAATTTCATTTTGCAACTCTAAAAAGGTTTTTAACAAAATAGAGTGGTAGATCGCCTGAAGAGTGACACCAACCGATCATAAAAGAACGCTCACTATAATAATCTGACTTCCAGTTTGTTATAAGCAAATCCCATTTTATGATAATTCTTTTTCAATCTATTTTCGCAAACTTTCAATTTGTAAGTTCTCCTATTTTGAAAATCTTCTTTTTTAAACAAAATAGAGTAGAGAAAAGCGTGCTTTTGCATAAAATTGGCGGAAAATTGCACATTCTTAATCCGCTATTTTTGCTCAGAAATAGAATAATGGGCGTCTAAAAGAGAGTTTTATCACACTTAATTATCAGATGCTATTGTCATTTTCAGACAATTGCACCGATTTCTTGTACTTTTTGCTGTAAATGGCGTAGGTGATAAGGGAGATGGCACCCACAATAAGCATCTGAACAACCTGTGACTCATGAGAAATGGTGGCAAAAATCAATCCATCCGATTGTGTAAACCCATATACAGGAACAAGTGTCATCGCGACTATAAAATGATAGGCACCGAAACCGCCCTGTACCGGTACAATCCATCCTAATGAGCCCACAACCATCAAAAAGAGGGCATCCCAAAGATTCAAACCGGCAGCTGCAGGAAATGCATAAAGCGTAAAGAGGCTCATTGCCCAGTATCCTATCCAAATAAGAGCAGTATAGCTGAAGAATGCCCATTTATGTTCCATCCTAAAACCGGCCTTTACACCCTCCACAAGGCCCTTCCAAACCTTTATGACCTTTGCACCGAAACGCGTGGCTGCAATCTTTTTGCGGTAAATACGAAATATCAGCACAATTGCTACTATAAAAAGGATTATGCCGATAACGAGCCAGACCGTCTTGAAGGGAAGTGATTCCACCATCGGATTCCACATTTTCTCTATGAGGAAATCTTTGAACGTACCGAAAAAGAAGAGAGGTAGAGTGACAAGCACCACACAGATCAAATCCCATATCCTTTCAAGTACCACAGTACCAAGAACCCCCTCAAAGGAGGCTTTTCCGCTGTTAGCGATCAGACCACACCTAACCACCTCACCGGAACGAGGCAGCACCAGATTGGCCAGATAACAGATATTGTATGCATCATAGGCCTCCAGACGGGTAATCTCTTTGCTAAGCGGACGCATCATCAGACGCCATCTCCAACCCCTGAGAATTACAACAAGCCAGGAAATAACCATGGAGAGAAGTATCCACCAGTAATTACAGCTGCGCAACCCCTCCATAAAATCGTTCCAGCTTATATCACGGAAGGCAAAATAGAGCAGGACAACCGCCAGAGCCAGCATCAGCAGATACTTTATCACATCTTTTATCTTAACCTTCTTCTTTACTTTATTCATCTTAATATCGATTTGTAGCACAAAAGTACAAAAATTCTTATGTTTGCAGCCAAACAAACAGAATAACACCATTCAGATGAAATCCATACTTGGCATAGGCAATGCTCTGACCGACATCCTCGCAATCCTCCCCGATAATACACTTCTCACCAAATTCAATCTCCCCGAAGGCAGTATGCAGCACGTCGATGCGAAGACAGGCAATATAATCTGGGAAAGCCTCAAACAGATCGGAGTCCAGTATGTGGCAGGAGGTTCCGCCGCCAACACCATCTCCGGAGCCGCCATCTTCGGTATGCCGGCAGGATTCATAGGCAAGGTGGGCGACGACGAGTTGGGATCGCTCTTTAAAGCAGAACAGGTGCAGAACGGTATCCGATCAAACCTGCTCAAAGGCACTGCCGCTTCAGGCCGTGCCATGGTATTCATTACCGCTCCCAACGCTGACAGAACCTTCGCTACCTATCTCGGTGCTGCACTCCAACTGGAGCCCGAAGATCTCAAACCCGATTATTTTGATGAATACGATTATCTCTACCTTGAGGGTTATCTGGTGCAGAATCAGCGTCTGATCCGCCGTGCCGTGGAGATCGGCAAAGAGAAGGGCATGATCATTTGCCTGGATATGGCCAGTTACAATGTCGTGGAGTCCAACAACGCATTCTTACACGATATTGTCAAAAATTATATCAACATAATTTTTGCAAACGAGACAGAGGCTACCTCATTTACCGGTCTGGAGCCTCTTCAGGCGCTTGATGTCATTGCCGAATTATGTGATATTGCAGTGGTGAAGATTGGAAAAGATGGCTCGATGTTGCGTCAGGGAGAAGAGTATCACTATATTGAAGCCTGGCCTGCGAACACAATAGACGCTACAGGTGCCGGTGATATTTATGCTGCAGGATTTCTTTATGCCCATTCTCTGGGGATGCCGTTGAAAATTTGCGGCGAAGTAGGTTCTATTATTTCAGCTAAAGTAGTAGAAGTCATCGGACCAAAGATTGATATTCCTCGCTGGAAAGCCGCCAAAATAGAAATAAGGGAGCATATCGCCCCCTATTTACGCAATATTTAGAAAACCCCTTATAGGTTATCACTTTTTTGCTCTCCAATTGAAATAGTGATTTTTTTTTCTTGTTCCGGATTATTCTTTTACTTTTGCGCCAACAAAATTGTTTGACAAAATTGTTAATAACTATAATTAGCTACAAATCATGACTGAGATAGACAAAATCAGCAGTGAACAACTGATATTGGAAGCTGCTGAACAGGAATTTTTGACAAAAGGATATGATGGTGCACGGACAATCAGCATTGCACAAAAGGCGGGCGTTACGCATGCAATGCTACATTACTACTATCGTACCAAGAGACAACTCTTTGAGTGTATCTTAGCGAAAACCATTAATACGGTTAAAGAAACCATGCTTGCTGCAATGGGAGATCCCAATATGCCACTTGTTGAGCGGCTAAAAGATGGCATAGCATCACATTTTGACCATATGGTAGCCAATCCCCTATTACCGCGATTTTTTCTGAATGAGATTATTTCCCGTCCTGAACTTTATAGTTTGTTATATGAGCGGGTGGCGAGTTTTATCAGGGAGTTCTTTGCCGACCT
Source organism: Bacteroidales bacterium (assembly GCA_012728975.1). GTDB lineage: Bacteria > Bacteroidota > Bacteroidia > Bacteroidales > UBA932 > Cacconaster. Next base: position 10,860 of record JAAYDZ010000069.1, on the reverse strand, counting down.
TCAAAGTGAGGCAGATGCAGCAGCAGAACGTGGTGAAATTGAAAAAATAGATATCCCAATGTTAATAATATCGATCATGTCGCTAAATATTTTCCCATTCGTGGCTTATCACTTTATAGAGCCTGTTATGGGCACCATAATTGCAGACAGAGAGATATTCCTTGAAGAGCGAAAAGCAGAAAACATAGAATTAATAATGAGGCGTATAATAAAACACTAATATGAGACGACTTGCCATATCTTTTATACTTATTCTGTTGACCTTAAGTGTTAAAGCTCAATCACTTGATGAATGTCGCCGTCTTGCCCGGGAACACTACCCCGAGATTCGGCAATATAACCTTGTTGCTAAAACGGAACAGTTCAATTTATCCAATGCGGCGAAAGCCTGGATACCACAATTTGCCATATCGGGACAGGCGACATATCAGTCTGCTACTCCTACCTTCCCCGAAGCCTTTGAAACATTAATGAAGATGCAGGATGATGATGTTGAAATGACGGAAATCAACAAGGACCAATATAAGGTTGCAATTGATATCAGTCAAACTATTTGGGATGGCGGTTACTCAAAAGCCAGCAGAGCTATCGCCAGAGCAGAGGCGGCTGAGCAGCGCAGTCGTGTTGATGTATCACTTTATGACCTGCAGGCGAGGGTGGATGGCCTATACTTCGGAATTTTACTGCTGGATGAACGCGTGGAGCAGACCAAAGCGATGATTGATGTACTTAATAGTAATCTGACACGCATGCGCACATATCTTAAAAACGGGGTGGCATTGCAATCTGATGTTGATATGATAGAAGCTGAACTGCTTACCGCGCAGCAGCAGTTAGGTGTGGTGGAATCATCCCTTGCGAGTTATCGCCGTATGTTGGAGATTTTCATCGGTCAGCCGCTAACTTCCGATAAATTGGAAAGACCCGTTGAAAAAGTTATTCATAGTTATACTTCGTCACGTCCCGAATTTGCCTTGCTTGAGGCACAAGAAAATAGATTAGCCGCTCAAAAAATGGCCATCAACTCCTCTGTCAGGCCCCGTTTAGGTCTCTTTGCACAAGGCTATTATGGCTATCCCGGTATGGACATTTTTAAGAGTATGACTTCACCGGATTTAACTTTCAATGCTATTGTAGGTGTTCGTATGTCATGGGATATAAGTGCATTCTACACCAGAAACAACAATCTTAAAAAAATAGATATTGCCCAACAACAGATAGCTGTTCAACGCGACTTGTTGCAGTTTAACACTCAAATGCTTACCACGCAGGAAGATGGAGAGATCACACGACTTCGCAAGGCAATTGAAAATGATGCCCGTATTGTAGAATTACGGCGTTCCGTACGTATTGCGGCAGAATCAAAACTTCAAAACGGAGTTATCGATGCTACTGATTTGCTGCGTAAAATTGGCGACGAAACTACGGCAATACTCAATTGCAACATCCATGAGATAGAGCTGCTACAAGCAATTTACAGATTAAAACATACATTAAACGAATAAAAACACATGAAACGAATCATCTACATCGCCATTATCATACTTACCGTATCATCATGCGGCAATAATGGAAAATATGATGCACAGGGCACTTTTGAAGCCACCGAAGTGGTAGTCTCATCGGAGGCTGCAGGACGCATCCTGAGTTTTGATGTTGAAGAGGGAATGCCAGTCAAGGCGGGTATAGTGGTGGGTAAAATTGATAGTCTGCAACTTTATCTTCAGCACAAGCAGTTGTCGGCACAACTTTCAGCACTATTGGATAGCCGTCCGGATACAAAGGCACAAGTTGCCTCGCTGCGTGAGCAGATAGACAAACAAAAAAGTGAACTGAGACGTGTAAAAAATATGCTAAACGATGGTGCCGCTACCCAAAAACAATATGACGACATTGAGGCGCATATACGTATTCTCAAAAGTCAGCTTTCTGCAGCGCTCTCTACTCTTGACAAAAGCACCGCTACCATCAATAATAATGCGGAGGCTCTTGAAGTACAAATGGAGGCTTTGGCAGACCGAATCTCAAAATGCAGTATAATCTCCCCTATTGATGGCATCGTTCTGGTAAAATATGCAGAAGCAGGAGAGCTTGCAACTATGGGCAGCCCCCTGATGAAAATTGCCAACCTTGACAAAATTTATCTTCGTGCCTATTTCACTTCCAATCAACTTGCTAATCTAAAACTTGGTGACGAGGTGACAGTTACAGCTGATTTTGGCGGCACGGAACTCTACGACTACGTGGGTCACATCACATGGATTTCTTCCGAAAGTGAATTTACACCCAAAACCATACAAACCGAAGATTCACGCGCTAACCTGGTCTATGCGGTAAAAATTGCCGTAGAAAATGATGGCCGACTTAAAATCGGATTATCAGGCAACGTAACACTGTAGTATGAATGTCATAGAGGTAAATAATCTCTCAAAGAGCTACGGAAAAGTCAAGGCTCTGGACTCGATCTCCTTTTCGGTAAAGCGGAGTGAATTGTTCGGTCTTATAGGCCCGGATGGTGCAGGCAAGACCACACTTTTCCGCTTACTCACTACATTAATCAATCCGGATGAAGGCAGTGCCGCAGTGGATGGTCTGGACATTATAAAAGACTACCGTAAAATACGCTCGCGGGTGGGTTATATGCCCGGTAGATTTTCACTTTACCCTGATCTGACGGTAGAAGAAAATCTTACTTTTTTTGCTGCAATATTTGGTGTGAAAGTAAAGGATTCATACGATCTTGTTGCTCCAATCTACAAACAAATTGAGCCTTTCCGCAAACGCCAGGCGCACAATCTGTCAGGTGGAATGAAACAAAAACTAGCTCTGTCGTGTGCCTTGATTCACCATCCGAGTGTACTCTTCCTGGACGAACCTACAACAGGCATTGATGCCGTATCGCGCAGTGAGCTTTGGGATATGTTAAAAAATCTTAAAGAAAAAGGAATTACCATTCTGGTCTCCACTCCCTATATGGACGAGGCTTTCCTTTGTGACCGTATAGCACTCTGCAATGAAGGACGGATTTTGGGAATAGACACTCCGCAAGGAATTATTAAACAATTTGATTCCAGACTATTTGAGATTCGTGCCGATAATATGTTTGCTCTACTCGAAGCAGCCCGACAGGCTGAGGGCGTGGTAGAGTGCTACCCATTTGGACAAGCACATCACCTTGTAGCAGACGATAATTTTAATATGCATAGTTTTAAAGAACAATTGGGGACTTTGAGTAATCTCACTATCACACCCACGGAGCCAACCATCGAAGATGTATTTATAAACCTGATGAAACAATGAGCGAAACAGTAATTTCAGTACGCAATCTTACCAAACGTTTTGGCGATTTTACTGCTGTAAATAATATCTCTTTTGATGTTTATCAAGGGGAAATTTTTGGTTTCCTCGGTGCAAACGGGGCGGGAAAAACCACTGCCATGCGTATGCTCTGCGGGTTGAGTTATCCCACTTCGGGAAGTGGCACAGTTGCAGGCTTTAACGTCATGCGCGAAGGAGAGATGATTAAACGCCATATCGGCTATATGAGCCAAAGATTTTCTCTTTACAACACCCTTACGGTTGGCGAGAATATCAAACTTTTTGCCGGCATCTACGGTCTTTCGAAACAGGTTACTGCGAAACGTAGTGATGAGTTGCTTGCCAGACTCAAATTCTCATCGGAGCGCAACACACTTGTCAAGGCATTGCCGTTAGGGTGGAAGCAGAAACTTGCTTTTGCCATTGCCGGAATCCATCGTCCTGAAATAATCTTTTTAGACGAACCCACCGGTGGTGTTGATCCGGTCACGCGTCGTCAATTTTGGGAAATGATTTATGAGGCAGCAGAAGGGGGAACAACGATATTTGTGACTACCCACTATATGGATGAGGCGGAGTATTGCTCGCGTGTCTCGATTATGGTCGATGGTGAAGTTCGGGCCCTTGACACTCCTACCCGTTTAAAACAACAATTTAATGCCGGGTCAATGGATGAAGTCTTTCGCATGCTGGCCCGCGATGCACAAAGAGGAGAGTAAAGTCATGAAAAACAACTTATTTGCGTTGGTAAAAAAAGAGTCTCTGCATATTTTGCGTGATAAGCGCACAATGCTTATTGTAATACTTATTCCTGTAGTATTGATAGTGTTGTTCGGTTTTGCCATATCTACCGAGGTAAATAATGTAAATGTGGCCGTGGTAGCTCCTGATCGCACGAACGGCGTTAATGATGCCGTCAATCGCATTGCACACAACGACTACTTCACCTTCTGTGGTTATATCAATCAGGACCAGATAGATCAGCAATTGCGTTCAGGAAAAGTGAGTGCCGTCATAGTTTTTGCCCCTGATTTTGACCGCCGTCTGGAGCAGATTTACGCAGGATTACCTTCAACACCAATTATACAATTGATAGTTGATGCATCTGATGTCAACTCCGCAGGTGCTGCAACTGCTTATATGCAGGAGATCTTGCTGGGCACAGCATCACAACAAGCGATGTTTGAAACCAGAATGCTTTTCAATCCGCAAATGAAGAGTGCCTATAATTTTGTTCCCGGTATCATGGGCCTGATTTTTATCCTTGTTTGTGCAATGATGACTTCGGTATCGATTGTACGTGAAAAGGAAGTTGGAACAATGGAGGTACTTCTCGTTTCACCCATGCGTCCGACTAAGGTTTTCTTTGCTAAGATGATCCCTTATTTCGTTATCTCGTGTGTGGTGTTGATAATAATATTGCTTCTTTCCTATTATCTGCTTCATGTGCCGATGTCGGGTGGCGTTTGGGGCATCTTTTCGATGTCGCTGCTCTATGTGTTGTTGTCTCTATCTTTGGGACTCCTTGTTTCGATTGTTGTCAAAACTCAGGTGGCTGCACTTCTCCTATCGGGTATGGTAATGATGTTGCCTATGCTGCTGCTTTCGGGCATGCTCTTTCCTATTGAAAACTTCCCAAAATTTTTTGAAGTGCTATCAAATGTGGTCCCTGCCCGTTGGTATATAGAGGGCATACGCAAAATGATGATACAGGGTTCGCCGTTTGTGGCTGTATGGAAAGAATTTGCAATTTTGCTTGGTATGACCGTCATATTTTTCGGCGTGTCACTGATAAAATTTAACGATAAATTAGAGTAGTGCCATGAGACCATTTATCGTATTATTGAACAAAGAGTTCATAAAACTTCGCCGAGATTCATTTCTGCCCAAGCTGATAGTTATCTTACCCATAGCTTTAATGCTCATTGCTCCGCTTCTTGTTAGAATGGACGTAAGGAATGTCAATGTTGCGGTTGTAGATCTTGACCACTCAACCACCTCTCATCGCATTGTATCACATATCAAGGCTTCCGAATATCTCTCATTGATTGGAGCAACTGCAGAATTCGACCTTGCCATGAAAGGTCTGGAGGAAGGTACAATTGACATTATCGTACAGATTCCCGACCACTTTGAGCGTGACATGGCGGTTTCCACTCCCGAGAAAATAAGCATAATCGCAAATGCTGTGAACGCAACCAAAGGTTCTATGGGCACACAATATGTTGTACAAACTATCGCCCACGCACTTGTTGAATTTGGTAACGAGAAAAGTCCGAATCAATTGTCTGAAGTGGTGACGGTACAAAATCGCTACAATCCTACCCTCAATTATCCCCACTACATGATTCCTGCTCTTATGATTATCATCTTTATCCTCGTATGTGGATTTCTGCCTGCATTGAGTATAGTGGAAGAAAAGGAAGTAGGTACGATTGAACAGATAAATGTTTCACCGGTAAATCGCTTTGACTTTACTCTATCTAAACTGATTCCATATTGGGTTATAGGCTTTTTCGCGCTTATTGTGGCAATGGTTATCGCACACTTTGTCTATGGTCTTATACCGGCCGGATCCGTGTGGGTTATATTCCTGGGTACAACACTGTTTATTTTGACCATTTCAGGCTTCAGTCTTACAATGGCAAATTTCTCAAACACGATGCAACAAATCATGTTTGTAATGTTCTTCTTCATTATGATTTTCATACTGATGAGCGGACTGCTCACTCCTATTGATTCTATGCCGGATTGGGCGCAAACATTTACACTCCTTTTACCTCCACGTTATTTTACCGATATTTTGCGCTCAGTTTATTTGAGGGGAACAACCATTGCCGAGCTATGGCAAAACTTCGTAGCCCTCGGAAGTTTTGCTATCATTTTCAACATCCTCGCTGCCGTTACCTATAAGAAGCAAGCTTAACTTGCTTGGCAATACCTCGCTCAAATTTCACGGCGGTAAAATATTTTCTGACTGATCCGCATTAGTTGGGCAAACATATCTTCTTCATTATGAGCAATAAAGCCGTGCCGGATGGTCGTTAAAAGCGAACTGGGGAGTCTATAGCTCGATTTTTTGTTCTATTGCTCTAGGAAATTTAACCTTATTTATTTATCTTTGCGAAGGTTTGCTTTTTTATGAAAAAATTATTGAACATCATACCGCGCGTCTTTGTTGTACCGCTATTTGTTGTCGCCGGCATAATTGTAGGGCTAGGGGCATATACGGTCTATGTCGCCCGGCTTCATACTTACGCGACAGATGAACCTTCGGCTTGCATCAATTGCCACATTATGACCCCTTATTATCAATCATGGGAGCAAGGTTCCCATCGTGAATGGGCACATTGCAATGATTGCCACGTTCCACAGGATAATTTCGTCAACAAATATGCATTCAAAGCCGCTGACGGATTATACCATTCGGCTGTCTTTACTTTAAGAAACGAACCTATGGCTATTCGTCCCCGTAATGCCAGCAATAAAGTTATTATGGAGAATTGTGTTCGTTGCCATACACAACTCACAACTGAATTTGTAAAAGCGGGGCAGATAAGCTACTCGGAAGCTTCTCAAGGAGAAGGTAAGGCGTGCTGGGATTGTCATAGAGACATACCGCATACGGTAGTGAGCAATATCGCCTCCTCTCCCAACGCAATAGCCCCACTACCGGAATCTCCTGTTCCTACATGGCTGAAAGAAATGATTAAAAAATAAAAAACAATATAGACTATGTGTAAGAAATTAGCAGAATCGATCAGACGTAAACCCGGTATAGGATGGGTGTTATTTCTCATAGTTATGGTTTTGGTATTCTTGCTGGGGCTACTCGCAGCTTCGATTACTGAACGCAGAGCAGAGATAGCAACGCTGTACAACAACAAAAAGGTTGAGATCACAGGCATCAATCCCAAGAGCGAAGAGTGGGGATTAAACTACCCTCGTGAGTATAATACATGGAAAAAAACCAAAGAGATGGACTTCCAGAGCAAACATTTGGGTAGTAATACCTATGATATTCTCGAAACTCGTCCTGAAATGGTTATTCTTTGGGCAGGTTATGCTTTCTCACGTGACTATACCGCCCCCAGAGGACATATGTATACCATAGAGGATGTTACACAAACTTTGCGTACCGGTACGCCGGGTCCGGATGTCAAAGACATGCAGCCCGCAACCTGTTGGGCATGTAAAAGCCCTGACGTACCTCGTATGATGCAAGAAGTGGGAATTGAAAATTTCTACAAAGCAGGCTGGAGCCAGTATGGAGCCGAGGTTGTAAATCCTATAGGATGTGCAGACTGTCATGATCCTGCAACTATGAACCTCACGATTACACGTCCTGCCCTGATCGAAGTGTATGAGCGTCGTGGTGAAGATATTGCTGACGCAACACCCCAAGAAATGAGATCGCTGGTGTGTGCTCAATGCCACGTTGAATATTATTTCAAGGGTGATGAGAAATATCTGACATTCCCTTGGGATGGCGGCTTTACCATGGAAGATATGGAGGCATACTTTGATAATGCAGAGTATGCAGACTGGACTCACGCTGTAAGCAAGGCTCCGATGCTTAAGGCTCAGCATCCCGATTATGAACTGTTCATACTCGGCCCCCATGCTAAGAGAGGTTTGTCGTGTGGAGATTGCCATATGCCTTATATCGCTGAGGGAGGAATTAAATATTCAGACCACCAGGTTATGAGCCCTCTCAAAAATATCTCCTCTACTTGCCAGACTTGTCATAGAGATAGCGAGGAAGAGTTGAGAAATTATGTTTATGAATATCAGGACAAAACTCTGGAGATTCGTGATAGAGTTGAGGTAGAGTTGGCAAAGGCCCATATTATGGCTAAAACAGCCTGGGACAATGGCGCAAAAGAGGCAAGAATGAAAACTGCCCTCCAACTCATCCGCCAGGCTCAATGGCGTTGGGATTTCGGTGTTGCATCACACGGAGGATCATTCCACGCACCTGTTGAAACACAGAGAATCCTTGCTCATGGTCTTGACCGCTCTATGCAGGCCCAAATTGAGCTTCAGAAGGTTTTATTTGAATTAGGTGTAACCAAGTTTGAGATGCCAGATATTTCTACAAAAACCAAGGCTCAGAAGTTTATCGGACTGGATATGGAGAAGTTTGAAAAAGAGAAAAAGGACTGGATCCAAAATACACCGCCTATTTGGATAGAGACAGCACGTGCAAACGGCAAGTTGGGAGCAAACTAAAATAAACATCTATATAATTATAACGCCTACATTATAATCAACAAATATATGTAGGCGTTTTTTATGACAATTATGCAGCAAGAGAATAAGCGTAAATTTTGGCAAATGCCATGGGGATATCCTGAAAGCATCACTATAACGGCAGGAATTGCTTTTGTAGGATTTGTGCTACAAATAACCATCAAGGAGTTCAACTTTTATCTACTTACTTCACCGGTTAATCTCATTGTAGGAGCTTTAATAGTAAGCTTATGTCTATTGACCCTTACCATCAGAAAATCAAAATTCCTCAAGTGGTTTACGAGCATACCTTTCTCGGTCTGCCTCATAATGGCATTACTTATCCTGACACTCATAATGGGGCTTACACCTCAAACCGGCACAGCACCGGCTGACAGGAACTTCTTTGCTCTACTGGGATTCTACAATATGACCGGATCCTGGCCATTTATTCTTATCTATTTTACAACACTTCTATCGCTTGGCTCATTAATAGTTCGCCGACTGGCTAAATTTAACATCAAGGATTATGGCTTTTATCTCAACCATATTGGATTATGGTTAGTCTTATTGGCCGGTGGTCTGGGTCATGCAGATATGGAGCGATATATTATGCATGTCAGAGAAGGTGAAGTAGAGTGGCGGGTTTACGATGATGAAGGAACAGTAAAAGAGCTGCCAATAGCTATTCAGCTCAATGATTTCGATATGGAAGAGTATCCGCCGAAACTAACCATTATAGACAGGACAACGGGAGAGCCTCAACCATTGTCAGCTCCTGACTACTATCAGATCGACACAAAAGCCCCTACAGGGAAACTTGACGGATGGGTGTTGGAAATGAATGAATATATCCATCAGGCAGTGCGTAACAGCGACAGCACCTATCGTGAAATGCCAATGCCCGGCTCTACACCTGCTGCACACATCACAATGACCAATCCCTCAACCGGTGAAACTCTTACAGGCTGGGTATGTGGAGGCAACCGAGCACAACTCTACAAAAGCCTGGAGTTGAGTGAGAAATATACTGTTGTAATGACAGTCGCCGAGCCTAAACGCTTTATGTCAGATATAGAGGTTTATACACCGGATGGGACAACCAAGAGTGCCATATTGGAAGTAAACCACCCTTTGCGTATTAAGGGCTGGACTATATATCAGTATGGATATGACAATGCTGCCGGAAGACTCTCCTCCTATAGCAGTATGGAGTTGGTCTACGATCCATGGATAGTACCGGTATATATCGGATTTGTGATGATCGCTATTGGTGCCATTGCGATGATAGTTAGAGGGCGCTCATCTAATCGTAAAACTTTGTTAACCGATAATCAAAAGGAGGAGTAAGAAGAATGAACTGGGATACCTTTATATGGTTTGCGTTACCCGCCATGATATTGTGGGCCTGCGCCGGAATTGTGGTATATCGCAAAAAGAGTAAAGTGTTAGCTGATATTTTGATGATCACAGGAATATCTATTTACACTCTCTTTATTATAGGCTTTTGGATCAACATTGAACGTCCTCCGCTGCGTACTATGGGAGAAACACGCCTTTGGTACTCCTTTTTCCTGGCGGTAATAGGTTATGTAACATATCGCAGATGGAAATATCCATGGTTGTTATCCTTCTCAGCATTAGTGGCATCCGTCTTTATCTGCATCAACCTGTTCAAACCGGAAATCCACTCTAAAAACCTTATGCCCGCATTGCAGAGCATTTGGTTTATACCTCACGTTACCTCCTATATACTCTCTTATGCCATGTTTGGTGCTGCGACTGTAGGAGCATTTGTTCAACTCAGAAAGATTAATCGTAAGGGCCTTTCCGACAAAAAGATATTTGACTTTCTTGACAATTTGGTTTATGTAGGATTTGGTTTTCTCGTGCTGGGTATGCTGATGGGATGTGTATGGGCAAAGGAGGCCTGGGGACACTACTGGTCCTGGGATCCAAAAGAGACTTGGGCTTTCGTAACTTCAATGGCATATCTGGCTTATATTCACCTCAGACTGCAGGGAAAGAAATACGAAAAAACAGCCCTTTGGCTCCTTCCTGTGGCTTTAATACTCCTCTTGATTACGTGGATTGGAGTAAACTATCTCCCCTCCGCACAGGGAAGTATTCATGTGTACTAGGTAGGAGAGTTCTGAGTTCTGAGTTCTGAGTTCTGAGTTCTGAGTGTCATGTCCTGAAATAGGTTTACACTTAAATCAGGAAAAATTATGACAAAAGTTCAGAAAACAACGAAACGGTACAGCGATTGCTTTAAGTTACAAGTAGTAGAAGAAATTGAAAAAAATGGCT
>JAAYDZ010000068.1 GCA_012728975.1 Bacteroidales bacterium | reverse complement strand
TCTGGTGGAGGTGGGTAGAGAGATCGTTTGCAAGGGACTCAGCGCACGCGGTGACAAATGGAAAATTGGCCTGGATAAGCCTCTGGACGGCAATTTTGATGAGGGAGCACATCTGCAGGAGATCATTTCCATCTCGGATGGGGCTTTGGTTACCAGTGGCAATTACCGCAAGTTTTATATTGAAAATGGGGAAAAACGGGCCCACACTATAGATCCTGCTACCGGCTATCCGGTGACTCACAATTTGCTCAGTGCCACCGTTATTGCTTTTGACGGAGCCACTGCTGATGCCTATGCCACCTGGATGATGGTCATAGGGGAGGAAAAGGCGCGGGAGTTGGCTTTGCAGAGAAATGATATCGAAGTCTATCTCATTTATGGAGAACAGGATTCGATGAAAGTGTGGCACACAGAGGGATTTCCTATTTATTCAAAATGATCTCCAAAAATAGACCGAATAAATGATTATAATCGTTTAAAAACACATCTATTCAAACCAGATATTCAACAACACACATAATATGGAAAGACGAGATTTCATCAGAACCACACTCATAGGGGCAGCCGCACTTGGTGTCGGCTTCTACGGAGGGCGTAAAATCGGAATCAAGCAGCCCTTTGAGACAATTATCAAAAACGGAGTTATCTATACCGGTGATGGTAAAGCTCCGATAAAGGGTGATATCGGTATACGTGACGGCCGTATTGCAGCTATCGGAACTCTCGGTGATAATGCCGACCTAATCATCGATGCAAAGGGGCTTGCGGTATCTCCGGGATGGATTGACATTCACACTCATACCGACACAAATCTCTTTTTGGCCCCGAAGGGGGAAAGCCGTATATTTCAGGGTATTACCACCGATATCGGAGGCAATTGCGGTGATTCACCTTTTCCTTATTCCGATGCCCACTACGAAGCAAATAAAGATACTCTCAGGCACGGATATCCCTTTTGGCAGGATATCGACGGTTTTTATGACGCATACCGAAAACAGGGCATAGGAATCAATTACGGCAGTCTTGTGGGTCAGGGGCAGCTCCGTTCCGCCGTTATCGGTGACAACAATGTTCCTGCTACTCCGGAGACTCTGGCAAAGATGTGCTCAATCCTGGATCGGGAGATGGAAATGGGGGCGATGGGTATCTCGCTCGGTCTCGAATATGCTCCCAGTTCTTATGCTTCGGACGAAGAGCTGATAGAACTCTGCAAGGTAGTGGCTAAACACGACGGTCTTTATGCCATCCACATGCGCAATGAAGATGATTTTGTAGAGGAATCCCTAAGGGATGCAATTCGAATCGCAAGAGAGTCGGGTGCCCGCTTGCAGGTCTCTCATCTCAAGGCTCAGAATGCAGCCAACTGGCACAAAATGCCCGCACTCCTCGCAATGATAGACCAGGCAAAGGCAGAGGGCATTGATATTGCCTTTGACCGCTACCCCTATATAGCTTTCTCCACAGGACTCTCCTCATTTATTCCGATCAACGACAGGCAAGGCTCTTCGGAGGAGGTACTGGCGCGTCTGGCAGATGATGCAAAAGCCGTCGAGATCGGTAAGTATGCGGAGAGTCGCATCAAACGTCTCGGAGGGCCGCAGAATGTGCTTATAGCCACTTGCCGTGCTGAGGGCAATGCACAATATTCAGGTAAAAATGTAGCCGAATGCTGCCAAATCTCCGGTATGGATGTCTGGCCGATGATCCGGCACCTGCTCATCTCCGAGAAGCTCAATGTCCAGATGGCGGGATTCGCCATGAAAGAGGAAAATATCCAAATGGAGTACCGTCATCCGCTCTCTATGCCCGCCTCCGACGGCAGCGTCTATTCTCCCGAGGGTCCTTTGGGTGAAAAAATGCCTCATCCACGTTCCTACGGTACTTTCCCCCGTTTCTTCCAGAAATATGTACGCGAAGATAAGATCCTCGATCTGGCCACCGCAGTCCACAAGTGCAGCGCACTGCCCGCTTCGCGTCTCAGGCTCAAGGAGCGCGGATTGCTGATTCCGGGCTATTGGGCGGACGTAGTGATATTCAACCCTGATACCATAGAAGAAAAAAGTACCTATGACAATCCTCACCAGTTCCCTGTGGGTATCGAACATGTATTTGTGAATGGTGTCTGGACAATAAAAGAGGGTTCGCACACCGGTAAACTCGCAGGTGTGATTGTTTGATTTTGAAAAAGGATTTAATATGAAAATAATCAGAACAATTATTCCGGTGCTCTGCGCCCTTATGCTCTTTTCTTGTACTGGAAATGCTTCGAAAGAGAATGTTTTCGAATATGATGAATTTGGGGTTGCAACCAGGATAAATCCCGATGAGAAATGTGTTTGGCTGGTCTTTACCGCCCATTATAGCATTGATGACAACGGATACTTCGAGAATTTTGACGGAGTTATACCGGTGCTCAACACATTGAAAGAAAAGGAGGTCAAAGGCTCCTTTTTCCCGACAGGTGTCTGTTTAGAAGTGGAGAAATATCAGGAGGCTGTAAGGAGAATCATCGAGGAAGGCCACTATCTTTCCTCACATTCCTTTAACCATCTACTGCTTTGTGAGGAGGGTCGTACGCTTGTGAGTGCCGACTCCATAAAAGCCGATTTTGCACTTATGGAGTCCTCTTTGGAGAAATATGGTCTGGAAAAGGAGCATTACGACTGGCTAATTCCTCCCTACGAGACTTACAATCAGGAGACAGCCGATATAATGCGTGATCTGGGCTACAAATTGATCAATCCCACACCCGGATTCAAGACAGGTATGGATTGGACCTCACCGGGTGCGCCTAATTATATTTCGACGGAGGAGATTCTGGAAGGAATATGGCAATATGAGTCTGAAAACACTATGAATGGGGTTATACTGCTGATCCATGCTATGAACTATCCCGACCGAACGGATGAAGATCGTCCCTATACATATCTGGGCGAGATCATAGATACCCTGCGATCCAAAGGCTACACCTTCAAAACAATGTTTGACCTGTAGTACTTCGTTTTACTCGGTCTTGTCGTTTGATCCTTTACTCAATTTTCCCGTTTTTATCCCTTTCTTCGCGCTTTTCGTGCTTTTCGCGTAATTCGCCCTCTTCGCGTGATTCGTGTTCCTCGAAAGCATCGACTATTTTGGTAACAAGGGGATGGCGGACTATGTCGTCGCGGTCAAATTCGATGATGCTGATTCCACGGATATTTTTGACAATTTCGATACCGCGCACAAGGCCGCTGCTGCGTTTGTCGGGAAGGTCAATCTGGGTGGGGTCTCCGGTCACAATAAATTTGGCGTCGCATCCCATACGTGTTAGAAACATTTTAAGCTGACCAAGGGAAGTATTCTGAGCTTCATCCAGGATAACGAAAGATCTGTCAAGTGTACGTCCTCTCATATATGCCAGCGGTGCAATCTGGATCGTGCCATCTTCCATAAGTGAATGGAGTCGCTTAGCGGGAATCATATCTCCAAGTGCGTCATAAAGGGGCTGGAGGTAGGGATCAAGCTTTTCTTTCAGGTCTCCCGGCAGAAATCCCAGCCTTTCACCAGCCTCCACAGCCGGACGGGTAAGTACCAGACGTTTCACTTCACGGTTTTTAAGTGCACGGACAGCCAAAGCAATGGCGGTGTAGGTTTTGCCGGTACCGGCGGGCCCTAAGGCAAACAGCAGGTCATTGTTGTAATACTCCTTAACCAGGCGTTTCTGGTTTTTGGTTCGTGCCTTGATGGCACGACCGTCGTTACTATAGACAATGATGTAATCCTTGTGGTCATTCATTTCGACCTTTCCTGCTTCTGCAGAAATTACCCTCTCCAAACAGACCTGTTCCATATCATATTCGGTAAGTGCGCCTTTTATGCGGCATATCTTCATCACTTTGTCCAGTTTCTCCTCAAAGAGACGGATCTCATCTGCAGGTCCTGTGACATATACTTCCGCGCCTCTGGCGACAACTTTAACTTTTGGAAAGAAGGATGTGAGAAGGTCGAAATTTCTGTTGTTGACCCCGTAAAAATCTATAGGATTGACATCTTTTAATAAAATTGTTTTTTCAATCATATATGTATTTTATTCTTTTTCCTGTGGTGTCTATTCCGAATTCTTTAACAATCGCATTCCATTCGCGAACCATTTTCTCATATTGCCCCTCCTTAAATTCTTCTTTTTTATTGAGGTACTCCATAATGGGGACTACCGTATAATTGCGCTCCAGTTTGTTGGTCCTTGCGCACCACCAGTAATCCACCTTCGGGGGAAGAATGGCAATGGTCGAATCAGGCCTCCTTTTGAGTCGCAGTTCATAGACCATACCTATCTGTCCGTAGGCGATGCTCATATTGGAAACAAAGTTGCCAAGGGAGTAAGCGGTGGCGTGAAGTGTGTCATATTCGCATTTCTGCACCACATGTGGGTGGGTGCCGATAATCGCACTTACTCCATAACGGTAAAGACTGTCTCTCCATCTGCGCTGCGTAGCCGATTCTGTGAGCTGGTACTCTTCACCCCAGTGAGGAGTGGCTATGATAAATTCCGCACCTCTCTCGATCGCCCTTCCTACCAGCCCTCTGATCTGTGTGGTATCCATCATATTGACGATATAGGGCTCAGGTACCTTGAAGCCGTTGAGGCCATAGGTAAAGTTGATGATAGCAACACTGATGCCTCCGATGGAATCCATAAAGGGATTGTAGCGATACTCCTCCTCCACTCCGTGATAGAAGCCTGTATATGCTATTCCCTCTCTCCAGAGAATAGTTCTAGTGCTGTCCATTCCCTCTTTGCCCTTATCAACCAGGTGGTTGTTGGCCTTGAGAAATAGATCGATGCCGCTGTTCCGCGCTTCGATATCGAGGGATGAGGGGGCTGAAAATATTGGGTAACCCGAGAAAGGTGTGACTCCCGTAGGATACTCCATATTGGCCACCACAAAGTCAGCTGAGTCAAAAAGTGGTTTTATGTGTTGGAAGTAGGAGGAAAAATCGTAATCATTGGGATTGGATGCATTACCGCCGCTAATGAGTGCAGTCTCCAGCTGGAGCATGTGAGCCATCACATCTCCGATGAAAAGAATTCTTACAGTGTCATCCGCGGGTGGCGCTACGGAAACGGGAGAAACCCCGTCTGTCTGAGATACCGTTTCTCGCGGAGGAGTAACCAGTGAGAGCAGCGCCAGTATTATTGCTGTAAAAATCGTAAATCTTACTGCTTTCACTCCTTATCTTGTATAACTATAATATTTTCCGTCTCCAGACGCACACAGAGCCATTTCTGTAGTTTAGTAACCACCTCATCGTCCATCGGCTCTTTCCATTTGACCATCACAAAGATACGCTCACTCTCCTTGAGGTCACTAAGCGTCACCTCGCTGCCTCTGGAAATACTGAATTCTGTCAAATCAGGATATTGGGTGAGTAGTTCCCTTGCAATTTGTGCCACCGGAAGTTCTCTGGCACGTATAGTCTTGAGTTCTTCCTGTAATTGTAATAGAAGATCTTCGCGTTGCTTAATCTCCCTATCGCTTTTTTCGAAGAAGCTCTTCATCATATCGGATTGGGAGAGTTCTTCGCGTATGATGGCATTCTCAATAATGGTAAGCTGATCACGTCCAATCCCGCACATTTCTGCGGAGCGGTAAAGCAATTCCTTTTCAGACAAATCGAGAGGCTCTCCTGCCATATAAAGTGTCAGTGTTCCGCTAGTCTTTTCGTGTTTAATCTCGTGGTCGTATATATAACTTTTGTCGAGGTTCCTATTTTCTGATATGAATTTACGCGCATTTTGGTTAAAACGATTTTCATGTATGACCATTATAGCAGAAATAATGCTGGGAACAATCAATACTAGTGTAAATGCGGCTATGGTACCGGATACCTTTTTCTGTTTGGTACTATCAGCAACTTTGACAAGTGGGAATCTAAGATATTTGACCATTATAAAGGTAGCCATAGCTATGAACACCCCGTTAATAAAGAAAAGATAGAGAGCTCCTATTGCGTATTTTAGTTGTAGTGTCGCAATGCCAAAGCCTATGGTACATAGAGGAGGCATAAGTGCGGTGGCTATTGCCACTCCCGATATTACAGTGCCTTTCTCCTTTCGGGAAGTCTCCAGGATGCCGGCAAATCCACCGAAAAGCGCAATCATAACATCATAGATCGTGGGGTTGGTCCTGGCCAGCAGTTCTGTTGGGTTATCCATTTTCAGTGGGCTGACAAGGAAATAGAGTGTAGATGCAATGATGCTGATAAGCACCATGATGCCGAGATGCTTAAGTGACTCTTTGAGGAGCGAGGTGTCATTTGTGCCCAGTCCCAGTCCGAACCCCATAATAGGGCCCATCAGAGGAGAGATAAGCATTGCACCTATTATTACGGGGATAGAGTTCACATTGAGTCCGATGGAGGCTACAATTATGGCAGCTGCCAGAATCCACACATTAGGTCCTCTAAAATAGATACTGCTGCGGATGCTTTCCGAAGCAATTGCCCAGTCCACATCTCTAGAAATATTAACGATGTCTTTAAAACGTTGTCTGAAATTGCTCATAAAACAATGATCTTCTTTAAGTGGTAAAGATAGGAATATTTTTGCGTTTCATCTATAAATGATTATTTTTGTATGATATCTCCAACATACTTACTTACTTAGAGATACTTAACCAACATAATTTCACTAGCCATGAAACCGATCAGAATTGTAACTATTCTACTTGCCGCATCACTGCTTTTCAGCGGATGCGACTTTTTCCGTTCCATATTGGGCAAGCCCACATCCAAAGAGATTGAGGCTGCCAGGATCGAACAAGAGGCAGCTGAGGCTGCCAGAAGGGACTCCATTGCCAGGGCAGAAGAGCAGGCGCGTCTCGCAGCCGAGGCGGCAGCCCGTCCGGTTTACTCCAACTACTATGTAATAATGGGCTGTTATAAGATTCCCGCAAATGCACAGCGTTTAAAAGCCAAACTAGAAGCAAAAGGATATGATGTAGCAGAGTTACGTTTCAAGAATGGATATGATGTGGTGGCCATCCAGGGTTCGGAGACGTTCCGCGAAGCCTACAGACATTGGTACACCATGTTGGAGAGGGGAGACGAGCCTTACGATATGTGGATTTACCAGACATCCATGGCCCTGCATGAATAGCGGAAATTAATCTGACAATATCACTATAACACAATAAAAAATAAGAATGAAAAATACAGTATTTACAGAGAAGCATATCGCACTCGGTGCAAAGATGGTTCCCTTTGCCGGCTTCAATATGCCGATACAGTATGTCGGTATCAATGAAGAGCATAACACCGTAAGGGAAGGTGTAGGTGTATTTGATGTTTCTCACATGGGTGACATCTGGGTAAAAGGACCCAATGCAGTACCCTTCCTCCAGTATGTGACCTCCAATGATGTTTCAACCCTTTTCCCAGGCAAGGCGCAGTATTCCTGTTTCCCCAACGGTAAAGGAGGTATCGTAGATGATGTAATCATTTACTGCGTGAATAAGGAGACTTATCTTTTGGTAGTAAATGCCTCCAATATTGAGAAAGATTGGGCACATCTTTGCGGATTTGCGGAGAAATTTTCAATTACTCCCGGTAAAGAGCTCTACAATGCTTCCGATGAGATTTGCCAGTTGGCCATCCAGGGTCCCAAGGCGATGGATGTGATGCAAAAAATTTGCGATCAGGATATAATGTCCATGGAGTATTACACCTTCAAGAAACTTACGGTAGGCGGAATTCCAAATGCCATTCTCTCCATCACCGGTTATACCGGTTCAGGCGGCTGCGAGGTTTACGTAGCAAATGAGGATGGAGTTAAGCTCTGGGATGCTATTTTTGCTGCAGGAGAAGAGTTCGGTATCAAGCCCATAGGTCTGGGAGCACGCGATACACTCCGTCTTGAAATGGGATTTTGCCTTTACGGAAACGACATTGATGACACCACATCTCCTCTTGAGGCCGGTCTTGGCTGGATTACCAAGTTCAACGACGTCAAAGGCGACTTTGTGGACAAAGAGTATCTGCTGGCACAGAAGGAAGCAGGTCTCAAAAGCAGACTTGCCGGATTTGAGCTCATAGATAAAGGCATTGCACGTCATGGGGCCCTTATCTGTGACGCTGAAGGCACTCAGATCGGAGTGGTGACTTCCGGTACAATGGGTCCTTCCGTTAAGAAAGCAATCGGCTTGGGTTATATTAATGTTCCTTTCAACAAAGTCGACACCGAGATTTATATCAATATACGCGGTAAGCTTCTAAAAGCTGTAGTGGTTAAGACGCCCTTCTATAAAAAGTGATCTTCGGAGGGCATATTATTTGCGAAAGTGGGTTCGTTAACAGGAGTATTATGAAACGATTGCTCACTTTCGCTTTTTTTATTGTTATTTCATTTCAGGTATCGGGAGAGACACACGACTTGTTGAGGCGCAATCTCAAGAACCATATCCAGTATTTGTCATCTGACGCACTACAGGGCAGAAAAACCGGCACTAAAGGAGAAAAAATGGCCGCAGAGTATCTCTACGATGCTCTTGAGGCCAATGGCGTGATAATGCTGACCGATCGAAATGGGCAGGATTTCACAATAATGAGTGGCACTGACAGTATCCATTCCCGGAATATTGTCGGTATTATCGAGGGTTGTGATTCTCTTCTAAAAGATGAGTATATCGTAGTAGGAGCTCATTTTGACCATTTGGGTACACACACTCTTATGGTTGACGGCAATCCTGTCACGCAATTATTTGCCGGTGCAGACGACAATGCATCTGGAGTAGCGATGCTTATCGAACTCTCCAGAATGGTATCGGAAAATCGATTTGAATTTCCCCGTTCGATTATTTTTGTCGGCTTCGGTGCCAAAGAGCACGCCATGGCCGGTTCCTGGTACTTTGTAAACAGAGCTTTTCAAGGGATTGGCAATGTCAAAGCAATGGTCAATCTGGATATGCTCGGGCGTGGC
This sequence comes from Bacteroidales bacterium, assembly GCA_012728975.1. Taxonomy (GTDB): domain Bacteria; phylum Bacteroidota; class Bacteroidia; order Bacteroidales; family UBA932; genus Cacconaster. Next base: position 30,225 of record JAAYDZ010000068.1, on the reverse strand, counting down.
AATGCGGCGAATCCCTTCAAACTTTTCTCTCAGGTCTCCATGGCGGAGCTCAATCCCATAAAGGAGGAGGCAAGTAAACGTCCCGTAAGTATTTCTCCTGATGTTGCTGACGCTACAATCACTCCGTCTGATTTTCTGCCCTTTTATGAAGCGAAGATACCTGTCTTTTTCTTCACCACAGGTAAGCACAGGGAGTATCACACCATCCGCGACACACCAAAACTGATCTTATATAATAATCTTGTGGAGGAGAGCATCTACATCTTTCATTTCCTCGAGGTAATGGCAAACAGGGATGTGCTCTTCAAGGCCTTCAATGCCTCTTTTAAAGAGCCTAAAAAACCATCTATGTCTGAAGATGGGGTATATTCCGCTGCGGAGTGTGACAAACGTCCGCAATTTTTCCATTCCGATGAAAAACATTTTCTCGACTCCTGGGTTTATAAATATCTCAAGTATCCCAAAGCAGCTATTTCCAAAGGCATCCAAGGGGTTGTGGAGGTGGAATTTATCATCGAAAAGGATGGCAGTGTAACTAATGTCAGAGTGGTCCGCGGTGTTGATGATCTTTTGGACGACGAAGCGGTAAGAGTGATCTCCGTTTCACCCAAATGGATACCCGGCCGGATAGGAGGCAACAAGGTACGTACAAAAATAACTCTTCCGGTGCTGTTTATCTTGCGGAAAGGTTGAAAAGTGTTACCTTTGCACCTCTATTTGAATACTGATTATACGAAGACTTGTAATGGAGTACAATTTTGTTGACATCGAGAAGAGATGGCAGGCCTATTGGGCTAAGCACAAGACGTTTGAAGTAAAGACAGATCCATCCAAACCAAAGTATTACGTTCTAGACATGTTCCCCTATCCTTCTGGAGCGGGACTTCATGTGGGACATCCTCTAGGATATATCGCCAGCGATATTTATAGTCGCTACAAACGTCTAAAAGGCTTCAATGTACTGCATCCGATGGGATTTGATGCATTTGGTCTTCCGGCGGAGCAGTATGCCATTCAGACAGGACAGCACCCTGCCGTTACCACAGAGCAGAACATCGCTCGTTATCGCGATCAGATGGAGCGTATCGGGTTTTCTTATGACTGGTCTCGTGAAGTGAGGACCTGTGATCCGGCCTACTATAAATGGACTCAGTGGGCATTCCTCGAGATGTTCGATAGCTTTTATTGCAATATTTGTCAAAAGGCAGTTCCGATCTCGGAACTTGTGAAGAGATTTGCCAGGAACGGTACCGAAGGAGTCAATGCGGCCTGCACAGAAGAGCTGGAATTTACTGCAGAGCAGTGGAATTCATTCTCCGAAAAGGAAAAAGCCGAGATATTGATGAATTACCGCATCGCCTATCAAGGCGAGACAGCGGTCAATTGGTGCCCCATGCTCGGTACGGTGCTGGCCAACGATGAGGTCAAGGAGGGATTCTCCATCCGCGGTGGCTATCCGGTGGAGCAGAAGAAGATGAAACAGTGGCAACTGAGAGTCTCTGCTTACGCTGAGCGACTGCTGGACAATCTGGAAACACTCGAATGGACCGACTCACTCAAAGAGATGCAGCGCAACTGGATCGGTCGTTCGCAGGGCGCAGAGATGGTTTTTAAGGTTTCTAATGGTTCCCAGATGTACGATATGACCATTTTTACCACTCGTGCAGATACTATCTTCGGAGTAACCTTTATGGTGCTTGCACCTGAGAGTGAATGGGTGGAGAAGCTCACTACAGAAGAACAGAGGGAAGCAGTGGATGAGTATCTGGCGATGGCCGCAAAGAAGACAGAGCGCGAGAGGATGGCAGATACACACAATGTCACAGGAGTCTTCACAGGATCATATGCAATAAATCCTCTGACTGAGGAGAAGATTCCCGTATGGATCTCGGAATATGTGCTTGCCGGCTATGGTACCGGCGCTATAATGGCAGTACCTGCTCATGATAGCCGCGACTATCTCTTTGCAAAGCACTTCAATCTGCCCATTGTGCCGCTTATTGAAGGCTGTGATATCTCACAGGAGAGTTTCGATGCCAAAGAGGGTACCATGTGCAACTCCGGATTTCTCAATGGTATGAGCGTTGAAGAGGCTATCCCCGCAGCTATCGACTATGTTGAAGCTCAGGGTATCGGCCAACGTAAGATAAACTACCGCCTCAGGGATGCTATTTTCTCTCGCCAAAGATATTGGGGAGAACCTTTCCCCATTTATTTCAAGGATGGCATAGCAGTGCCGATGGATATCTCCGCACTTCCTCTGGAACTTCCCGAGGTTGATGCATTTCTTCCTACGGAAAGTGGTGAGCCACCTCTTGCAAGGGCCATTGGATGGGAGATTGACGGTTATCCAATAGAGACAAGTACAATGCCCGGATTTGCAGGCAGTAGCGCCTACTATCTGAGGTATATGGACCCCAACAACTCAGAGGCGCTGGTGAGCCGCGAGGCTAATGAATATTGGCGCAATGTGGACCTCTATATCGGAGGCACAGAACATGCTACGGGTCACCTCATATACTCCAGATTTTGGAACAAATTCCTCTTCGATCGTGGATATGTATGCGAGGAGGAGCCTTTCAAAAAGCTCATCAATCAAGGGATGATCCAGGGACGATCCAATTTTGTATATCGCATCCAGGGGAGCAATACCTTCGTTTCCTGTGGTCTCAAAGATCAATACGACACCATGGAGATTCACGTAGATGTCAATATCGTAGAAAATGATCGTCTGGATATTGAGGCTTTCAAAAGCTGGATGCCCGATTATGCAGATGCGGAGTTTATTCTTGAATATGGCGAATACATTTGCGGATGGGCAATTGAGAAGATGAGCAAATCGATGTTCAATGTAGTCAACCCTGACATGATTTGTGAAAAATATGGCGCAGACACACTCAGGATGTATGAGATGTTTTTAGGTCCCCTCGAACAATCCAAACCTTGGGATACTAGAGGTATTGACGGCGTACACCGATTCCTTCGCAAATTCTGGAGACTTTATCATGAGCGTGATGCATTTGCGGTATCTGACGTAAAAGCAACTCCCGCCGAACTCAAAGTGCTCCACAAACTTATTGCAAAAGTTCAGAGTGACATAGAATCATTCTCATTCAATACTTCGGTCAGTGCATTTATGATTGCTGTAAATGAACTGTCAGATCTTAAATGCGACAAGAGGGAGATCTTAGAGCCGCTTGTGATTCTGCTTTCTCCCTTCGCACCCCATATTGCCGAAGAGATTTGGAGCTCTCTTGGACATGAAAAGAGTATCTCAACCGCATCCTATCCAGAATATGTGGAGGAATACACTATCGAAGATAGCTTCGAGTATCCCGTTTCATTCAATGGTAAGTTGCGTTTCAAGATCACTCTTCCTCTATCCATTTCTCCTGAAGAGGTTAAGGCAGCGGTGCTTGCCGATCCTATGACTGAGAGGTATCTTCAGGGAGGTACTCCTAAAAAGATCATTGTGGTTCCTTCTAAGATTATCAATGTCGTAGTCTGATATGCCAAAGAAGTCCTTTGCCAAAGAGTTCGTTTCATACCTGTTGCTATTTGCGGGTATGTTGCTTTATACCTTTAGTTGGGTTTATTTTCTGATACCTAAAGAAATTGCAGGAGGGGGCCTCACGGGTCTCGCTTCAGTGATTTTCTATGCCACCGGCGTTCCCGTACCCTATACCTATTTTGGTGTCAATCTGCTGTTACTGGTAGTAGGTACCATAATTATGGGTAAAGGCTTCGGTTTTAAAACTATCTTCTGTGTCATTTGCGGTACGCTGATGCTCGAATTTCTGCCGATGCTCGATTTTGTCAGCACCATCGAAGACTCATTGATAAATGCCGTTCTTGGCGGTACCCTCAGTGGTGTGGGTATCAGCATTGTATTCATGAGTGGCGGTAGCAGCGGAGGCACAGACATCATTGCAATCATAATTTCAAAATACAGAGAGACTTCGCCGGGACGCGTATTTCTCGTATGCGACCTGATTATCATCGGATCTGTTATATTCTTGCCAGGCAAGACTTTGGAGAATGTCATCTACGGTTATATCCAGATGGTTTCGTTTTCATATATATTGGATTCCATACTTACGGGCAACAAACAATCGGTGCAAATTATGATCTTCTCTTCGAAATATGCCGAGATTGCCGATATGATCAACACTACTTTCGAAAGGGGCGTCACTGCACTTAATTCCATTGGATGGTATTCTCAACAGGAAGGTAAACTCCTGATTGTGGTTGCGCGTAAAAGTCAGTTACAGGCTATTGCGAGGGCAATAAAAGAGATAGACGAAAATGCCTTCATAACAGTTTCCCAGGCCACAAGTGTTTACGGCAGGGGGTTTGAACAGATAAAAGGTGGTTTCAAAAAGAAAAACAATGAACACAAAAAGCAAAAAGATCTTATCGGAAATTAGGTCCTATGTTATAATTACGTTAGGCCTTCTGTGTTATGTGCTGGGTTGGTCCATTTTCATCCTTCCCAATAGTCTGGTAGGTGGAGGAGTTACCGGTATTTCAGCTATCATACAATATTGGACCGGTTTCGAGATAAGTTACTCCTATTTCATCATAAATGCAGTTCTACTAGTAGTAGGATTTTTGATCTTGGGAGGTGGTTTTGGAGTAAAAACGATATATGCCATAGTCGTATCTTCACTGCTTTTCAAGGTTGTGCCGGGATTAATTCCTGAGTCATTTATTCAGGAAATTGCCATCAATAATGGTCCGATGCTTTGTTGTATTATTGGAGGTGCACTTGATGGAGTTGGAATGGCTATGACTTTTGCAAACGGAGGCAGCACTGGAGGCACCGATATAGTTGCTTTGATAATAAATAAATATAGGAGTATCTCCCCGGGTAAAATTATTGTGTTGATGGATATTATTATCATTGCTTCTTCCATGATTGTACCCTCTGACGGTACCTGGGGTTCTAAATTTGCAGTTGTAATATATGGTTTCATAATGTCCGGCGTATTGAGTTTTACATTGGATATGGTTCTATCGGGCAACAAGCAGTCAGTGCAGATTCTCATTTTTTCCAAGAATTACGATGTTATAGCAGACCGAATAACCCGGGAAGCGGGACGGGGCGTGACCATCCTCAATTCGCGAGGCTGGTACACCAAGGAAGAGGGCAAAGTTGCTTTAGTTATTGTCCGCAAGAACGAATCATCATATATTCTCAGTATAATTAAAGAGGTTGACAAGAATGCCTTCCTCTCCGTAGGTAATGTTATGGGAGTCTACGGTAAGGGTTTTGAACAAATAAAGAGTGGTTTAAAAAAGTAAAAAATGAATGCGAAAAGCAAAAAGATCTTATCGGAAATTAAGTCCTATTTCATTATTGCAATAGGGCTATTGTGCTATGTGCTGGCCTGGTCAATTTTTATTCTACCAAATAATATGGTGGGAGGAGGCGTTACCGGTATTGCAGCTCTTATACAATATTGGACCGGTTTCGAGGTCAGTTACTCCTACTTCATCATCAATATAGTACTGCTATTAATAGCCCTTAAGGTGCTTGGGCGCGGATTTGGAGCGAAAACCGTTTTTGCTATATTGGTGACTTCGGTACTTTTCAAAGTTGTGCCCGCACTCATCCCCGCATCATTTATTCAGGAATTTGCCGTCAATAACGGCCCTATGCTTTGTTGTATTTTTGGAGGTGCACTCGCGGGATTGGGAATGGCGCTTACATTCGCTCAGGGAGGCAGCACGGGAGGCACAGATATAGTTGCTTTGATGATCAACAAATACAGGAGCGTTTCTCCGGGTAAGATTATCGTGTTGCTGGATGTTATTATTATATCGTCTTCCCTTATTCTGCCTTCTGAGGCCACCTGGGGCTATAAATTTGCCATAGTCATATATGGTTTTATAATGTCTGCCGTGTTGAGTTTTACTTTGGATATGTTCCTTTCGGGCAGCAAACAGTCGGTGCAGATTCTCATATTTTCCAAGCAATATGATGTGATTGCCGACCGAATAACAAAGGAAACCGGACGTGGAGTTACCATTATCAATTCACGTGGCTGGTATACCAAGGAGGAGGGCAAGGTTGCCATAGTTATCGTCCGTAAGAACGAATCTAGTTATATTCTTCGTATCATCAAGGAGGTTGATAAGACGGCATTTATCTCTGTGGGTAGCGTTATGGGTGTCTACGGCAGGGGTTTTGAACAAATCAAGAAATAGGTTCCGTTTTATAAAAAACGAATTTTATCCAATTTTCACACTCACTCCAAAAGTGTGATGCCGTCATTAGGTTATATTTGTCAGGGTTGTATCTCTTTTGTATAGTTTCGTCGCTAGAACTAAAAAAGAGTAACATGAAACTGACAGTATTGATCCTTTTACTGGCCTATGTGCCGCTTTTTATCATCCTGGCCTACCTGACGGATTATTGGAGAAGAAATCGCAAGAGTGAAAAAGCAGAGGAGAAGGTTTATCCGGATCTGAGCGAAAGGCTTCCGGAGAAACCTCGCATGCTGTCTGATGAAAGTCCGGATAATTGTGAATTTGACGATCTCAAGGAGAAATTACTTGACCTTTTCGAAAGAGAGAAGATTTTTCTCAATCCTGATATCAGAATCCAAGAAGTCGCTTTGCGTCTCTACACCAATAAGACTTACCTGTCAAAGGTCATCAGACTCAAAACCAACAAGAATTTTTGTCAGCTGGTCCACTTTTATCGTGTCAGGGAAGCCATCCGTCTCTATGCGGATAATCCTGATCTGACCATTTCACAATTGGGCAAAATGGTGGGCTTTAATTCGATGACTACATTCAATACGGCCTTTGGGAGAAATACAGGCTATACTCCTGCCGAATGGTGCAAGGAATATCGCAAAACAATGAGAAATGGGGAGCAGAATGGCAGACAAAGGCAGATTTCGTGAGCTTCTTAACGGCAATAGATGTATAAAGGTAATGATAAGTCGTAAACGTCAAGGTGTTTCATTCGAAGATCTCTTCTCCAGAATGAAAGAGGTCATCGTAAAGAAAGAGCTCTATCTTGACAGCAACTTTTCGAGAACCCTGCTCGCACGCGAGGTGGGTTCCAACAGGACCTATGTTACAAAAGCGCTAAACGCTCATGGAGTAGGGTTCTATGATTACCTCAACCGATATCGTCTGGAGCGTGCCAAACAGATTCTCAGTCAGAAGGAGAACAGCACAATGCTGATGGAGGAGGTAGCCTGTGGTAGCGGCTTCTCCAGCGTAAGGAAAATGAACTACTGTATGGTTCAATCAGAGGGTATTACTGCATCACAGTATCGCAAGAGGCTACTCAAGAGATGATACCCAACTCACGTCCGATTTCTGTGAAGGCTGTTATACACTTGTCAAGGTGTACTATTTCGTGTCCTGCTGAGAGCTGTACTCTTATGCGTGCCTCTCCTTTGGGCACTACCGGATAGTAGAATCCTGTTACGTAAATGCCTTTGTCAAGAAGCTTTGCTGCCATTTGCTGTGAGAGTTTAGCATCATAAAGCATCACGGCACAAATGGCTGACTGCGTAGGTTTAATGTCAAATCCGGCAGCTTGCATCTTAGCTACAAAATAGTCGGTGTTGGCGTGCAGTTTGTCCTGGAGGATATTGTTCTCAGTCATCATTTCAAACATCCTGATACCCGCTGCAGCAATCATAGGGGGAATTGAGTTGGAGAAGAGATAGGGTCTTGAACGCTGGCGCAGCATATCGATAATCTCCTGACGTCCGGTTGTAAAGCCACCTATGGCTCCTCCGAATGCTTTTCCGAGAGTACCGGTTATGATCTCTATTTTTCCATGCAGGTTAAATACCTCTGTAGTGCCACGTCCGGTCTTGCCTACAACGCCGGCAGAGTGGGATTCGTCCACCATTATCATAGCGTTATATTTGTTGGCAAGTTCATATATTTTGTCGAGAGGGGCCACATTTCCGTCCATTGAGAATACTCCATCGGTCACAATCAGACGGTGACGCTGTGCCTGAGCTCTCTTGAGGCAGTTCTCAAGTTCTTCCATATCGGCATTGGCGTAGCGATAGCGCTGTGCCTTGCAGAGACGTACTCCATCGATGATGGATGCGTGATTGAGTGCATCTGAGATAATTGCGTCCTTTTCATCAAGCAGCGGTTCAAATGCACCACCGTTGGCATCAAAGCAGGAAGCATACAATATTGAATCTTCGGTGCCGAAAAACTCCGAGATTTTAGCTTCGAGTGCTTTGTGCAGGTCTCCGGTCCCGCAGATAAAACGGACTGATGACATACCGTATCCGTGGCTGTCAAGTGCCTTTTTAGCGGCTTTAATTAGCTCTTTATCGTTGGAGAGTCCAAGATAGTTGTTAGCGCAGAAGTTAAGCACCTCCTGACCGGTGCTTACCTTTATGGCAGCCTGCTGCGGAGATGTTATGATGCGTTCATTTTTATAAAGACCGGCTTCTTCTATTGCTAGAAGCTCGTTTTGCAAATGTTTTTGAAAATCTGAGTACATAGATGTGAAATATCAATTAGTTTTTATTATTTCGCAGAATATTTTAACCGATATATTTTCGTGCTATTCGATAGCATTGGAGAATAATATACAAAGATACAAAAAAATCGGATAGTTAAGGTTTCGCTTATGCGTCTGTGGCACGAATTTTGGTCATTGAACACGAAAAACTATTTTTGTTTATTTGGTTTTCGAGAACTATGAAAATAAAAGAAAAAATACTTCGAAAAACTACCGAATTTCTGATAAAAGAAGGTTGTCGCAAGGTGACGGTTGACGAAATTGCCGCCTACAACGGAATCTCCAAAAGGACTCTCTATGAGCTATTTCTGGACAAAAACGACATAATAGAGCAGGCCCTCCTCTACTGCAATGAGAAAACCCGTGAATACTATCATGAAGTTTTCAGCAGTCATGATGATAATATCATTGGCGTCGTTCTCAGCGGATACCATTATCGCCCGGACAGCAAACTTGCAAGTGCTTTCCGCCTCTTCGCGGATGCAAAGAAATACCTTCCGGATATCTATGAGAATGTGGAAAAAGTCATTTTAGAAGAGCATCGTGGAGATTTGCGAAAATTTTTGCGCAAAGGTCAGGAAGATGGTCTACTTCTTCCCGACCTGCAACTTGATTCTCTAGTGACTCTGCTCCCTATGCTCATTAGGCTCATAGGCAGGGTCGATTACAATGCTGATACCTCATTAAGCAATAAAGAAATCTACTATCAGACAATCATCTATTATTTCAGGGGGATTTCTACTGAAAAGGGAAGGATGCTTATTGACGACTATTTGAGTAAAAATAAAATCAACAATATCGTATGAAACGAAGAACCATGAATCTTATGAGATCGGTAGTCTGTATAATGTTGCTCTTTGTCGCCTTTGCGGTCAGGGCACAGGAAAAGATCTACCTTTCCCTCCAGGATGCCCAGGAGTATGCTCTTGAGCACAACCGTACCCTCGAAAACGCCTCTCTGGATATTAAGAGGGCAGAAGCCGCCCGCTGGCAGGCCATAGCAAGTATGTTGCCTCAGGTATCGGCGGGTTTGGACTATACCAACATGATGGGTTATAAGATGGATTTTGGTATGATGGTCATTTCCATGCCACCCAGTGCCTCTTTTACCGTTACCACTGCCATCGCGTTGAGCGGAGCTCAGATTGTTTCCACCCAGGTGGGAAATATTTCAAAGCGTATGGCGGATATATCATACCGCAAGAGTGGACAGGAGATCACAGATCAGGTAAAGATACTCTATTATTCGGCGCTTGTAACTGAAGAGACTCTGGAGTTGCTCAGAGAGAACCTCGAAAGCATGAAAAAACTCCATAGTATGGCTCAAAGTGCAGTAGATGTAGGAGTCTCCGAGCAAACGGATGCTGATCAGCTTAAGGTGCAGGTAGCCACCATGGAGACCTCCATAAATGCTACCGAACGTTCGCTTGAGATGGTCTATAACTCTCTTCGTCTGCAGCTCAATCTTGATGCCAATTCGGAAATAGAACTGACCCAGGGTCTTCCGGAATTGATGAATATTGATGCGGTAAGTGACCTCTTCCGCGAGGAGTTTGATGTAAATAGAAACTATAATTATCAGTTGCTTAAAGCCAGCACCGATCTTGCTAAAAAGCAGATCGCGCTAACCGGCTGGTCAGGGGGTCCTACTTTCAGCATTTTCCACCAGTTTGCCAAGAAACAATACTTCAGCGATGAGATGACTATGAATATGACTCCTCCGAATATGTTCGGCATTTCGGTTAAAGTACCTCTATTTACCAGTCTCAGGAATACCAAATCGGTACAGGATGCGCGTCTTTCTTATCGCAAGCAGCTTAATACACTTGCAGATACTGAAGCAGCCCTGAAAATTCAGCACAGACAGCTGATTTATAATCTCAAATCAGCTCTTGAACAGTACCGAACTCAGAAAGATAATGTTGAGGTAGCAAGAAGAGTGTTTGAGAATATTGCCCTCAAATATGAGTATGGAGTAGCCTCCGCACTTGATGTGACCAACGCAGGCACCAATCTGATATTTGCTCAGAATAGCTACGTGCAGTCCCTCCTTCAGATTGTCAATGCGCAGATCTCACTCGAACAACTTTTGAATAGATAATAATCAATGAAAAACCACATGAAAATCATCCGTATTTCACTCATTGCCTTGGCAGCAATACTCCTTGCAGGCTGCGGTGGATCGCAGCAGAATCAGGAGGAGACAACTCAGGAACGTGTAGAGCAGGTAGAGACCACTACTATAAGCAGATCAACCATAAGGCGTGTAGTGGAGTTCTCAACCACTCTTATGGGATATGAAACAGTAAATATCTCGCCTTCACTTACCGGTAAAATTGAGCACATATATGTTGAGGTGGGCTCCAATGTGCAGAAGGGCTCTATGCTTGTACGAATGGATCAGACCCAACTCAATAATACAAAACTGACCCACGCCAATCTGGCAGTGGAACTTCAAAGGATGGAAGCGCTAAAGGAGAGTGGCGCCATTTCCAAACAGGTATATGATCAGACTAAACTAGGATATGATCAGACCGCAGAATCCCTGGCATTTCTCGAAAAGAACACTTTTGTCAGAGCACCTTTTGCAGGTGTTATTTCAGCCAGAAACTATGAGGCCGGTGAACTTTATAGTGGTATGCCTATTCTGGTGCTTACGCAGATAAATACTTTGAAGGCTTTGATCAATATTCCTGAAAGCTATTTTCCACTTGTAAAAAAAGGAATGAAGATTGATATCAAGTCGGATATCTATCCTGCAGAGTCATTTTCTGGCACAATAGAGATTGTCTATCCCACAATTGATGCCGCTACCCACTCTTTCCAGTGTAAAGTGAGAATTCCCAACAGCGGTCTAAAACTCCGCCCGGGAATGTATGTGCATACAACACTTCCTCTCGGTCACTCTGATGCCATCGTGGTACCATACCAGACTATTCTAAAACTTGTTGGCTCTAATGAACGCTATGTTTATCTAGAGAAAGATGGTAAGGCGGAGCGAGTATTTGTGCAGATCGGCCAACGTTTCGACGATATGGTAGAGATCATCAGCGATGAAGTAAATGAAGGTGACCATCTTGTCTCAGTAGGCCAGGCCAAACTTATTGATGGAGTCAAACTCAATGTAGTAAAGAAGAACTGATAATATGAGTATATACAAAACTTCGATTAGCAAACCGGTGACGACAGTGCTCATCTTCGTTGCCGTGATTATCATAGGACTCTTCTCACTTAACAGGTTGCCTATCGACCAATTTCCGGAGATTGATCCGCCCTTCATAACAGTGATGACCACTTATCCGGGAGCAAGTGCAGGTGAGGTTGAAACCAATGTGACCAGAATTATTGAAAACAGCCTTAACTCAATTGACGGGCTAAAAGAACTCACCTCCAGCTCCAGGGACAATCTCTCAATTGTCTCCCTCGAGTTCGAATGGGGCACCAATCTTGACGAAATATCTAACGATGCGCGCTCATATCTTGATATGATTAGAGACAACCTTCCCGACGGTTGCTCCACGCCGATACTCTTTAAACTCAACACTAGCATGATGCCGATACTCCAGTATTACGTGCTGGCCAAAGAGAGTTATCCGGGTCTTGAAAAGATTCTCAATGACGAGGTGGTGACTATTCTTAACCGTGTTGATGGTATCGGTACAATCGGTATTGCCGGTGCTCCACAACGCTATGTCTATGTGGACATAGACCAGGCCAAACTTGATGCTTATGGTCTGCCGTTGGAATTAGTTGGCAGTGCTATCGGCTCAAACAACCTCAATCTTGCCTCCGGTACTGTCAAAATGGAAAAAGAGCAGTATCACATGCAGGTGCGCAGTGAGTATATTGAGAGTTCGGAAATCGGAGATATAGTAGTAGCAACCGTTATGGGCAAGCCCATTTTTGTAAAGGATGTTGCTACTATCCGGGATACCATCAAAGACCTCACTCTTGATGAGAAGGTAAATGGCCAGGAGGCGGTCAGACTGATGATTTCCAAGAAATCGGGAGCAAATACCGTACAGGTCTGCAAGGATGTGCGCAAAGAGATGGCAAAAATCCAAAAGAGACTACCATCGGATATCGAAATGGGCATTATCTATGACTCCTCCGAAGAAATTCAGAACTCCATCGACTCCTTGAAAGAATCCATCTTATATGCACTTCTTTTCGTGGTGCTAGTGGTCTTTTTCTTCCTCGGAAAATGGAGGGCGACATTTATCATCGCTGTTACGATTCCCATCTCGCTTATAGTGTCATTTATATACCTGCTCTTCGTAGGCAGTTCTCTAAATATTATTTCGCTCAGTTCACTGACGGTAGCTATCGGTATGGTGGTTGATGATGCGATAGTGGTACTTGAAAATATTACCAAGCATATTGAGAGGGGGTCTTCACCACGTGAAGCCGCTATATATGCGACTAATGAGGTATGGATCTCAGTTATAGCTACAACACTCGTTATAGTGGCTGTGTTTGTGCCTTTGACAATGCTTACCGGTATGGCCGGTGTAATGTTTAAGGAGCTTGGATGGATTGTGACCATAGTAATTTCGGTTTCCACCATCGTGGCCATTAGCCTTACTCCGATGCTCGCTTCTCAAATGCTTAAGGCAAATAAGGTGAGAATTGACGAGAAGGGACATCTTCAGATTGTAAAGCCCAAAATCAACTGGTATGAAAAATATATTGAAAAGTTCCACAATAAAGTAAGCGCCTGGTATGCAGATATCCTGAGCTGGTGCCTCCGTCACAAAAGAGTTACGATCCTCATAGTATTCATCTTCTTTGGTGTTTCTCTTCTACCAGCGCTTACCGGTCGAATAGGTGCCGACTTTATGCCCGAAAGTGACAACGGACGAATCAGTGTCAGGGTTGAACTCCAGCGAGGCACACGTCTCGAGGAAACTCTCAAGACTGCCCGTACACTTGAGGCTAGATTTAGAGAGCTTGTACCCGAACTTAAAATCATTTCCACTTCTGCAGGAAGCGACGAAGATGCCGGTATTGGAGCCCTCTTTTACTCCACAACCAACAATAAGATTTCGATGACTGTGGTCTGCAATAAAAAATATGAGAGAGAAAGGACAATCTTCGAGATAGCAGAGGTGCTGCGTACCGAACTTGACAAATATCCTGAAATAATTGATTACCAGTGTGCAACGACTATAGGTATGGGGATGGGAGGTGGCAATAAAGTAGATGTTGAGGTGTACGGTTATGACTTTGATGATACTAATCTCTATGCGGAGGAGTTGCTTCAAGCCATAAGAGCCAATATCAAGGGAGCTCGTGATGTTAATATCAGCCGTGATGAGGAGCGTCCTGAGCTCAAAATCACTGTGGACAAGGAAAAAATCGCTTACCATGGACTCAATTCAGCCACTGTCTCCACCTATGTTCGTAACCGTGTGAATGGTCTTTTGGCCGGATATCTTAAGGAGGATGGTGATGAGTATGAGATTATAGTACGTTTAAAGGAGGAGGATCGCAATTCGATTACTCTGATTGAAAACCTTACTATTCCCACAAATACTGGTCGCTCCATCAAACTAAAAGAGGTAGCTGAGATTGAGGAGTACTGGGCTCCGCCTACCATCGACAGGAAAAGCCGCCAGCGCTATTTGACAGTTTCCATAACCCCCTATAATATCTCTTTGGGCCAACTCGCTGCTCAAGTGCAGGCCGAGATTGATAAAATCTCCATTCCAAGTGGTCTGCAAGTACGGCTTGCTGGCGACTATGAAGATCAGCAAGAAACCTTTGTGGATATGTTTGAGCTGCTGTTGTTGATAGTTCTTCTGGTATATATCGTGATGGCTTCGCAGTTTGAATCACTTTCCAAACCGGCTATCATTATGATGTCAGTACCTTTCGCCCTCTCGGGCGTAATACTGGCTCTATGGGTTACCGGCATCAATCTCGATATGATAGGTGCGCTCGGATGTATAATGCTTGTTGGTATTGTTGTCAAGAATGGTATAGTGCTTGTGGACTACATTAATCTGATGCGAGATCGCGGGTACAAACTTAATGAGGCAATAGCCCTTTCCGGTGAGTCTCGTCTCCGTCCCGTGCTTATGACTGCGGTGACTACTCTTTTGGGTATGCTCCCTATGGCATTGAGCAGGGGTGAAGGCTCTGAATTGTGGCGTCCGATGGGTATCGTGGTTATAGGGGGTCTCTTAGTTTCGACAGCAATTACTTTGATTATAGTGCCTGTCGTCTATGCGGTTATGTCGCGCCACGGTGAACGCAATAAAGAGGCTAAGCTCCGCAAAGAGTTTGTTTTTATGCAAATGTCGGCTGACGATGAAGCCGCTTTTAAAAAATAGTTGACAGATATGAAATGTGTTTTTATAATATTCAATCAGGCTAACACATCACGTGTTGAATATATGCTTGATCAACTCAAGATAAACGGCTTTACCTTGTTTGAAGAGGTGCAGGGTCGCGGCACTTATGGTGGGGAACCTCGTCGTGGCACCCACACCTGGCCGGAAATGAATTCCGCAGTAATGACTGTCGTGGATGATGATCGTGTGCAAGAACTCTTGCTTACGATCAAAAAACTGGACAACCGTAACAAGGAGATCGGAGTACGCGCTTTCGTCTGGAATATCGAGCAAACCGTGTAGTTTTTGAAAAAATTGACTAACTTAGCATTTTATAAACCAATTTTAAATAGACATTTTTATGGCATTAGCAGTAAATGATTCCAATTTTCAGGATATAGTAATGGCTTCAGATAAGCCGGTTGTAGTAGATTTTTGGGCACCTTGGTGTGGTCCCTGTCTAATGATATCTCCTATTATAGATGAACTGGCAGCCAAGTATGAGGGCCAGGTGATAGTTTCCAAGTGCAATGTTGACGAAAATAATGCGATTCCTATGAAGTATCGTGTGATGAATATTCCTACAATCCTTTTCTTCAAAAATGGAGAGGTGGTAGACAAAGTTGTCGGCGCTGTACCCAAAAAGGAACTTGACAATAAGATAGCTTCACTAATACAATAATATTATGAAACGTTTATCAATTTTTCTTGCGGTTCTGCTCTGTTTTGCTGCTGCTACTCCAGTGAGTGCACAGGGCTTGATCTTCAAGGGTGGCCTTAATTACACCAATGTTGATCTTGAGGGTAAGGGCTTTGATTTTAAGGATGGCACCGGATGGCATTTCGGTGCTGGTTTCCAAACAGCCAGTATGATGGGTTTTTCCCTTCAGCCCGAACTTCTCTACAGTGTTCAAGGAATAAAACTGATTGATGGTGCTGTTGAGGTTCAGAAAAAGTCTTCGTATCTTGAATTGCCTGTGAATATTCAGTGGGGTATTGACTTGATTGCGGCTAAACCCTTCATAATGGTTACACCGAAGATCGCTTACAACCTTAAGAACTGGGCAAATAGACAATCAGATAACTCGTTGTTGAACCAACTCATTCAAGAAAAAACCAATCTAGAGTTCGGTGTCGGAGTTGGTGCGGGTTTGAATGTCTGGAAACTACAGATTACAGCCAAGTATGAATGGAATTTTGGCCATGTAAGCAGTATTGAAGAATATCTCGCTAATGCCAAAGAGGCAAACAAGAGTATCGGCAATCTCCAGATTTCAGTAGGTTTCCGTTTTTAAACCATAATAGTGCTGTATCAGGAGGTGAAAGAGTATCTGGGAAGCGACTGGATCGCTTTCCAGGAACTGTTCAGGGAGAGCCTCCATTCGGAGATGCTCCTCTTGAATCAGATTAATACCTATATGTTTGAGCATCCGGGCAAACAACTCAGACCCCTTCTTGCTTTACTTATCGGAAGAGCTATATCCGGTGTTTGTAATGAAAAAGTGCTCCGTTGTGCAGTAGCAGCGGAGCTTTTGCATTCAGCCACTCTGCTTCATGATGATGTCGCGGACGATTCTCCCACAAGGCGTGGGGTTGCAACGATAATGTCACTCTATTCTCCTACAGCTTCCGTGCTTGTTGGGGATTTTTGGCTCTCCAGGGGTATAGATCTCATACTTATGAAGTGTGATAACCAGGTGATCAGCTATTATTCCAGCTGCCTTGCCGATTTATCGGAGGGGGAGATGCTCCAGCTGGAGAAGGCAAGCTCGCTCGATACTACTGAGGAGGATTACAATACCATCATATTCTGTAAGACAGCATCTCTATTTAGAGCTTCGATGATGAGTACGGCCTATTCTGCCGATGCATCAGCAGCGCAGATGAAAGCCATTGAGTCTTATTCTTTCCATCTCGGAATGGCATTTCAGATGATGGATGATATCTTCGATTACTCTCCACGTCTTAATATTGGCAAACCGGTAGGAGTAGATATCCTCGAGAAGAAGTTTACCCTTCCCTTTTTCGGTTTCCTGCACAATGCGCCTCACGAGATTTCTTCAGAGTTTGTGGAACGACTAAGGTTTCTCGAAGCAAATTCCGGTGAGGAGGAAAAGCAGGCTTTTTCACGTGAGGCAATTGCGCTCGTGAAGCAGTATAAAGGTTTGGATTATGCCTATGACCGCCTTGAGCAGGAAATAGACAAAGCGGTGACTTCACTTTCAATTCTGGATGACTCACCAGCCAGAGAATATCTGGTTGCATTTGCACGATATATGTCAGTCAGGGAGCACTGATACTCGATTTATGACTTTTTTAGAGCTTTTTATAATTGCAGTTGGTCTTTCAATGGATGCCTTTGCCGTCTCCGTGGCTAAAGGACTCTCCGTAGAGCGCCTTCGCCCGCGTAATGTGTTGAGTGTCTCCCTCTGGTTTGGCGGGTTCCAGGGGTTGATGCCCATTATCGGCTTTTTTCTGGGAGTTAGTTTCGCTTCACTTGTGGAGCACGTGGATCACTGGATTGCTTTCGTTCTGTTAGGGTTGATTGGAATAAATATGATGAGGGAGGCTTTTTCCAAGAAAGAGAAGAATGTCAGTCCTGATTTCTCGTTCAAGACTATGCTGATGATGGCGGTGGCTACAAGTATCGATGCTCTTGCGGTAGGAATTTCCTTTTCATTTATTAAGGAAAATATTTGGATGGCAGCGCTGCTTATTGCCGTCACAACTGCAATATTCTCCGCTATCGGTATCCGGGTGGGCAATATTTTCGGGTGCCGCTTCAAATCTCCCGCAGAGTTTCTCGGTGGTCTTATCTTGCTCCTTATGGGTATAAAAATTCTTGTTGAACATATTTGGGTATGAAAGTGCAGTGTAGTAGAAAAGTTTTCGTCCCTAAGGGTGGTGGAGCTGAGCTCCAGCTAATGATTTGTGCTCCATCTGTGGAAAGTGCATTTAAAGTCGCTTTTGACTCTATTCCGCAGGGTTTTAATGTGATTGCAGGTCGCTTGTTTTTGGATGAAGTGACTGCTGTTCCTCCTCTGAAGGCACCGTTTGATACTATATCAGTCGTAAGAGAGAGGCCCCTCGGGGATCATCCTGTTTCTCTTTGGATATGGACTTCTGCACCCTCTATCACTTCAGGTTTGCATGTATGGAGCGCTAATCTGGTTTCAGACAAAGAGGATGTGTACGATCAGACTTATGAGATTTTGCGCAACTATCAGAAGTTTCTTACCTCACAAGGGTTGAATATAAGCGACAACTGTATACGAACATGGTTTTTTGTGGATGATATCGACTACAAATATGCTGACTTTGTAAGAGCCAGAAGGGAATTTTTTGACACTGTCGGTCTTCGCAGTGACACTCATTATATAGCAAGCACCGGAATTTTTGGAGTTCCGGGCAACAGACCAGCCACGGGAGGCGACGTCATGCTGGACGCTTTGGCACTCAAAGATCCCAAACAGTGCGTAATACGATATCTAAACGCTTATTCACATCTTTCTCCCACCTCATTGTACGGGGTTACTTTTGAGAGAGGTACGGTCGTAGATTATGATGACCGCAATCATATTTTCATCTCAGGTACGGCAAGCATAGATTCCCACGGCAAGGTAGTCCATGTAGGCAATGTGGGAAAACAATGTGACAGGATGATGGAAAATGTCTCAGTTCTGCTTTCGGAGGCTGATGCCACTATGAAAGATGTACAGATGGCAATAGTGTATCTCAGAAATAGTGAGGATTTGGATATCGTCCAACAGCGTCTCTCGTATATTCTTCGCAATATACCCCACACCTACCTGCTCGCTCCCGTCTGTCGTCCTGAATGGCTTGTGGAGATAGAGTGCATGGCCACTACTTCATTATAGTAATTGTCTTGTAGGATTGTATGAAGGGGCTTTGGTCCCATTCAGGTGAGATAAGCTCTTCCTGATGGTCAATTTTGAATGCCATATATGTGATTGGTATACCCCGCATCAAAAAATGTGACTCATAGAAGGTCCGGATAGTCGTAATCTCTTCGGGAACGGAGCCAGGCGAGCCGTAAATATCTTCACAATGAGTGATTACTTCAAGAGAATTGGTTGCCGCTACTTCCATAGTATAGAAATAGAGCAACCTGCTGTCGGTCTTGAGATGGATAATTCCGCTCTCCTTGAGAATATTGCGGTATCTGGTAAGAAATAATGGATGGGTCAGCCGTTTTTTTGGTTTACCTTCCTGAGGATCTGCAAATGTAATCCAAATTTCCGCCACTTCACCGGTGGCGAAAAGAGACTCTATAAATTCTATTCTCGTGCGAAGAAATGCTACATTGGGAAGTTGGTTCTCATTGGCATATTTTGCTCCTTTCCACAGACGTGCTCCCTTGATGTCCATACCTATGAAATTGCGGTCGGGATACTTTTCAGCCAGTGCTATGGTATATTCACCTTTGCCGCAACCTAGTTCCAGTACTATAGGACTGTCATTGCCGAAAACCTCCCGATGCCAATTTCCTTTCAGCGGATGGTCACATCTGAGCACCTCTTCCGTACAGGGCTGGATAAGGCATTTGAAAGTTTCATTTTCCTTGAATTTAAGCAATTTGTTTTTTTTGCTCATGTTGTCTCTAGATTCACTTGTTGAAATGGTATGAAAAACCGACTCCCTGGAGCCATTGCGTTGCATCTGAGTGAAGAGGAGTCAGAGCGATCATCCATTCTCCTTCGGAGGCCCTTATATTATCTCTGTATGGCCACCTGATATCCACAATACCAAATCTGTTTCTCTTGATTTCCACTTGAGAGTGTTCACTGAGAGGCAGAGTTATTTTTTCAGTAAAAATTTCACCTTGAGGTGAAATGACCTCCACTGCAAAAAAAACAAAATTACTGTGGATTCGGCAATCATATCTCACAGCAATAAAGGTGGAACATAGGGCTGTGCTATCGTTCACCAGCAGTGAGAACCTGAAAACCGGTAAAGAATCGCAGTCGGGATTCAAATAGATATATCCATAGCCATCTTCCGGCCTTGAGCAGGAGCCGAAAAGGATCGTGCAAGCAGCCAGAAGAGTCAGTATAGTTCCGAATGCCCTACTGATTCTCGAATGACTCTCTCTCTTCTCCACTTTTATCTATAGGTTTACCTTGATCTCTTCTTCTGCCTCCACTACGTTGTCCCTGGCGGCGGTAGTTCTTGCTCTGCCCGCTCTGAGCTTTACCCTCACGCTGTTTGTTGTCGCTTTCCTGACGTTTTTTTTCCTCTTCTGGGCGCAGTTGTCTGCTCCTATCTGTGCGTTTTTGTTGTTTTTTTCGTTTGGAACGGCGTTTCTCATCAAAACGGGAAATGCTATCATCGCCCACCGCACTTACAAAGTCTGTTTCGCGACTGTCCGGTTCTTTACCCTTTAAGGAATCAGGTTTGATGCCCTTGCGGTTCATCGCTATTATATCACGCACGCGTTGGCCGCTAAGAGGAAATAGATTAATCATGCTGTGCGGCTCGTAGGAAAAGTACATTAGTCCCTTGAGGATATCATACTTCTGAAGATATGCATTCCCATCCTTAAACTCCAGTGGTCCTCGAACATCCGGGAACTGCTTTTGGGCGTCAACATAAAGCGAAGCTTCATAGTTGATACAGCATTTGAGTTTACTGCATTGCCCGGCAAGTTTCTGTGGATTGAGAGAGAGGTCCTGGCAGCGTGCTGCCTGTGTTGTAATTGACTTAAAGTCGGACATGTATGCGGAGCAGCAGAGAGCTCTGCCACACACGCCTATGCCTCCAATGAGTCCCGCTTCCTGACGAGCACCGATCTGTTTCATCTCAATTCTGATGTGAAATTCTTCTGCAAAATCCTTGATCAACTGTCTGAAATCCACTCTTTCATCAGCGATATAGTAAAATATGGCCTTTGTACCGTCTCCCTGAAATTCCACATCACCTATTTTCATATCAAGTCTTAAACCTTCAGCAATCTGACGTGCACGGATCATCGTCTTGTGTTCGCGTGCAATCGCCTCTTGCCATCTTTCAATATCAAGAATTTTTGCTTTACGATAGATACGTCTGAATTCGTATGTAGAGGGATCGATATTATGACGCACCAACTGGCGTCCAACCACGGGGCCTTCGAGAGTGACAATTCCTACGTCGTGGCCTGAAGGAGCCTCCACCACCACCAGGTCACCTGTCTTGATAAGTTGTCCGGAAGTGTTTTTGAAGATGATTTTACGGGTGTTTTTAAATCTCACCTCAAATAGGTCTTTATAGCGTTCCTGAGAGATGCCCTGCATCCAGTCAAAATCAGAAAGTTTGCAGCAACTCGGGTTGTAGGAGGTGCGTAAGGCGCCATGTGCAGTTCTTTCTACTTCACATCCCCTTGCACAATCATATATTTTGTTTAAGTCTTTTTCTTCCATAATTACAGGTATAGTAACAAACGGTTTGACAAATCGCAGAATGTCAGTTTTGAATTGGTGTTGCTTTCGATAGCTGATATCGTGCGGTCAAAAGCTGAAAGGGCTTTTTCGTAAAACCCGGGTTTGATACGGGATGCCAGGCCGCGGATTTGTGCCTCCTCTTGAGGAAGCGTTTCCGCAATTTGTTCCAGACCCTGCGAGGTCATATATAGTTTTCTGATAAATCTTTCGCTGTAGAGGCAAAATTCCTTCTGCTTCTCCCTACCCATATCTGATAGTGTTTCCCAGATGGCAAAGGTATCACTCAATTTTTTGGAGATACCGGCCTCAATAAGTCCGGTCAGAAGGTCACGATATTCATCCGGATCCTGTGACGTGAGCTGAGGATGGCTTTGACGCTGCTCATTGGTCAATGGAGGTATCTCTATTAGCTGGCATCTTGAACGGATGGTGGTGAGAAGCTTTTCGGGGGCTTGTGATACCAACAGGAAAAGCGTGCCTGCAGGGGGCTCTTCGAGAAGTTTTAGGAGCTTATTAGAACACTCCTGGTTCATTTTTTCGGGAAGCCATATCACCATTACCTTGTAATCTGCTTCAAAAGAACGTAACAGTAGCCGTTCAATGATTCGTCTGGCCTCATGAACACTGATGTTGCCGCTCTTGTTGTCGATACCGATAGCTTCATACAGGTCTTGCTCTGTAAAATAAGGATCATTCAGCACAAGTTCCCTCCAGTTTTCTAGAAAAAAGTCGGAAATCGGTCGTCCTTTTTGGCTTTCCGCTACATCTTTGGAACTATTGACAGGAAATGCGAAATGCAGGTCGGGGTGGATAAGCTTCTGAAATTGATTGCAAGTGGGGCAGGTACCACAGGAATCCACGTTGCTTCGGTGCCGACAGTTTACATACTGACCAAGCGCCAGAGCGAAAGCGAGACCTCCACCACAAGGTTCCTCTCTAAAAAGAATGGCATGAGAGAGCCGTTTCTGCTCAACCATCCTTATAAGGTTCTCCTTGAGTGCCTTATCTCCTATAACATCTCCAAATTTCATCCTACGTCCCTTTGTTGGTCTAAACTACAAATTTACAATCATTTCGCAACTTTTGCAATCAAATTCTAATCTCAATTTGTAATTTCTGTTAGCCAGATAGAGCGGTTCCCTGAAAGTAGCAGCATTTTTTCTGCCATCCGGATGTTTATGGCATAGCCCTAGTTCATATTTGATACAATACTTTGTTCGCATCACTTGCACCCCTTCAGGAGCTTCAATTTCGTAAGCCGGATCCACCGATTTTACTCCACACTTTAAATAGAGCTCTTTGCTAAGGTGGTTGGAACAATTGGCCAGATAGCTCAGATGTTCTTCGGGAGATTTGGCTGCAGCCCGAGTAACCATATTATCAGTTGGCATCCTTCTGCTCCCTTCCATTCTACGTAAAACTGCCTCTTCAAGTGTCTCTGCAAGGTGGCGTCTTACGCCGTTGAGCACAGAGGTTGGATAAAATCGTATGATGTCAAAATCTACATTTCCGAGCGTAAAAATATATTGTCCGGAACTTTTGCTTAACTGCCTTGAAAGAGTCTCCATAGCTTTTTCAGGCCTTTCAGCCGGAGGATTGTGGTCCTCAAAAGTGAAAGTTGCCTTGTCTCGGCAGCTGACAGCTTCGAAGGTGGTCACTCCGGCTTTAGAACTGCAGTTGATGGTAGCCTCAATCAATCGTTTAGGCATATTATTCTCCAACTCTTTTTCGAAAGCAGTGTTGAGATTGCGGTAGACCTTCATACCTTTGCTCAATACTGAGGCCTCTTTGATGCGCACACGGTTACCTTCGCACACATCCGCCCGAAATCCGGTGATTTCTCCCGGAGGGGAAACAACCGCTAACCCGTCACCATTCTTGAGCTCTTTATAGGTGGAGATGGTAATCCAATTGCCTCTGACGGATTCAATCTCTCCCAGGTACTCTCCCATAGACTTAGCTCCGTCAGAAGAAGCCCATAGATCCCTTTTCCCATCAATGAAACAGGAAGTGTAGCCACGATTGAAAGTGGCCTCCATATCCGGGACAAATCCCCCAATAATATCGCCAGCAGAAGCTTTGCAGTAGTGAGGATTGCTGCTGATATATTCATCGATAATAAGACGATACTCCTTCACCACATTCTTCACGTAAGATGTGTTTTTGAGCCTTCCCTCAATTTTGAAGGAGGTGATGCCGGCCTCAATCAGTGCAGGGATGTGCGCACTTAGATTCAAATCTTTCAGTGAGAGAAACGGTCTGTTTCTGACAAGTACCTTGCCCTTGCTGTCCACCAAATCGTAGTCTGACCTACATGCCTGGATACAGGCTCCGCGGTTGGCGCTGCGGCTGGCAAGGCGTTGACTAAGATAGCACTGTCCACTGTAAGAAACACAGATTGCTCCATGGATAAAGAATTCAAGGTCGCAATTTGTGCTACGTCTTATTTCCTTAATTTGTGCAAGTGAGAGCTGGCGTTCCAGAATCAGCCTTTTAAAACCGAGAGAAGAGAGGAATTTAGCTTGTTGCGGGGTTCTAATGTTTGTTTGGGTGGAGGCAAAAAGAGGTAGGGGAGGTCTCTCCATTCGGAAAATGCCCAGGTCCTGCACAATGAAGGCATCTACACCGGCATTGTAAAGCTCCCAAAGGAGTTTTTGGGCAGCTTTAAGTTCATCGTCATAGATAATAGTGTTGACTACTGCATAGACCTTTGCGGAGTACTTATGTGCATATTCCGCAAGTTCTCGTATATCCGAAATGGGGTTGCCTGCTGCCTCTCTTGCCCCGAAAGAGGGGCCTGCTATATATACAGCATCGGCACCACAGTTTATCGCTGCAATGCCGATGCTTTTATTACGCGCCGGAGCGAGAAGCTCAAGCTCTATTTGCATTTAAGGACGGTTATCTGATATCTTGCAGCCTCACCCCATTTAGGATCCTGTGCAATTTCCTTGAAGTAACCGCAGGCTTCTCCGGTCTGGCCGGCACCTATGAGGGCTGTTCCAAGTTGATAGACGATCTGAACTCTGTCTCTTGCATCGGGGCTCATTGCAAGATATGCCTTGAGTGCCTCTGCTGCAACAGCATTTTGTTTCAGACCGAGAGCTGAGAGACCGACAATCTTCTGAGCGTTGGCGTTATCACCAAACTCGATGGACTTCTGAGCATTTTCCATAGCACCTTTGAGGTCTTTTGCTCTCTGGCAGGCAACAGCCTTCTTAATGAATACGGTTGAAAGCTGTCTGTCAACATTATCTGCAATGCTCTCATCAAGCTCTTTTGCCTTGTGGAAGGCTTCTTCTGCAGCGTCAGTATTGTCGGCCGCGTTGGCAGCTTGCCCCATACGGAAATATGCGTTGGCATTATTTGGGTCTAATGCTATTACATCTTTGTATGCCTCGTAAGCCTCAGCAAATTCTCTGGCAGTGAGTAAATCGTTGGCAACTCCCATCAGTTGATTGATCTTTAGTTGGCCGAGAAGGTCGTTTGCCTCTAGGAGTACACCTTCGTTTTCATATTCGGTGGCTTTTTCGGCGGCCTTTTTGATCTTTACTATGGCGTCGTCGATATTACCATCTCTAATCATATCCTTGCCGAGTTTCAGCATAAGCTGCGGTATAACTGTTTTACATTCGGTAACGATTGCGGTACCCTCTTCGCCAAGTTGCGAGGCCATATCCATAGCCTTTTGGAAAAGATCCAAAGCGGCACTCTCGTTGCCTTCCTGAAGTGTCATACCTGCGTTGTTGAAAAGTTCTGTTGCCTGACCGAGGTCCTGAGCCATTGAAATGCCCATTGTAAAGAGTGCAACAAAAATAGTAACCAAAATCTTTTTCATCATATTTATCTAGTAATTAAAATTCGTATTACTAATGCTTCTTGCATAAATCCGGCCAAAATTAGAAACTTATCTTTATTTTTGCAAAAAAAATAAAATGTACCCTTCAATAATACGTATAGGCGACATACTTGTCTCTCCAGAAATCCTCACCGAATACTTCAGTTGTGATTACGATAAATGCGGAGGTATTTGCTGTATTGTGGGCGATAGTGGCGCGCCTCTGGAGGAAACGGAAGTGGATATTCTTAAAGCTGAATACCCGAACTATGCAGCCTGGATGAGTGCAGAAGGGCGTGCGCAGGTGGAGAAAAAGGGGTTTTCCGAGATAGACATGGATGGTGATCTGGTAACACCGCTTATCGGTGATAGAGAAGAGTGCGTCTATACCCGGTTCGAAGGGTCACACTGCTTTTGTGCAATAGAGAGGGCATTTTGTGCCGGCAGGTGCGATTTTGCAAAGCCAATATCCTGTCGTCTCTATCCTATTAGAGTTTCCAAACTTTCGAGCGGATTAACTGCTTTCAACCTTCATCGCTGGCCAATCTGCGATTGCGCTTTCGAAAAAGGCAGAAAAGAAGGGATTCCCGTATATAAATTTCTCAAGAATCCCATCATATTCAGATATGGTGAGGAGTTCTACTCGGAACTGGAGTCAGTTGCCAGAACCTTGAGTGCCAGGTCGTAGTCCTCGTCATTCACCACCAGTTTAATCGCCCCGTCATACATATTGCATAAGCCGGGCAGTGATGAATTTTCATTCAGAACCGCTGCGGTTATGCCTTCGCTTTCAAGCAACCCTTTGGCAATATGAGCCAAATAGGGCTCTGTGTACCTTGCAACTTCTTTCATTTTTGATGTTTGTTATTATTATGCCTCGTTTGAGTTATTTTCCTCTTCTCCACGCGTAATGCGATAGCTGATGGCGCGCAGTATACGATCCACATCCTTGCGAAATCCATCCACTACGATCGGATCCTGCGTGAGATCGAATGTTATGGCATCTTCATACATTCTGGTAAGGCGTGTCATCGCCTTGCTGTGTCTGAAAATAACCTTTTCATTATCCTTTTTATCAACTGCGTATCCTGCATCCTTGAGTGTCTCTTCGATAGTGTCTGCATACTGTGAGTAATCACCGTTGAGGTGAAATTTCCTTTTAACAAAGCCAAGTGCGGGGTATATAGCAGCTACCAGTATAAAGAAAATGACCAGTTTGGGCAGTGCTCCCTCCTTGAAAAGCCCCGAGAAGGTAATGTCGGGATTCTTGGTATGCTGCCATAAGAATAGTAAACCCACTATGATGAAAAATAGGATCAGGAAATAGAATAAGTACTTTATAGAGCGGATAAGATACTTCATAGCCATGTTGTTTAGTAAATAATGATTTGTTTTGACTGTTTTCTGCAAATTTAATACTATGTTTCAAAAAAAGGAATTATTTTTGTAGCTAATAAAGAAAACCACAAAACAGTTATACGATGAAAAAAATTGTAATTACATTATCCGTTGTGGCAGCAGTCCTTCTGGGAGTGCTGGTATTTGTTTGGGTAAGCAAACACAAATTGGTTAAGGACCTTAATCTCGAAAAAGAGGATCTTACCACTGAACTGGTTGCCCTCCAAAATGATTATGCCACCCTTACCTCCACCAATCAGGCGATCAATGACTCGCTTGATGTAGAGAGAGAAAAGGTTGGACAGCTAATCGAACGTCTTCAGAAGACCGAGGCTACCAACAGGTCTAAAATTCGTCAGTACGAAAAGGAGCTCGGTACGCTTCGTTCCATCATGAAAGGCTATATTGTCCAAATAGATTCTCTTAACACCCTCAATATTGCTCTGCGTCAGCAGGCTACAGAAGCACGTCAGGAGGCCGAGGAGAGTCGTAAGCAGTATGACGAGCTGGTAACCACCACAGAGGCTTTATCTGCCAAGGCATCCGCCGGTGCAGTGGTAAAGGCCAGGGGTGTAGTACTTTCGGCTATCAATGCCTCCAACAAGGAGACAGATCGCAGCAGCCGCGTAGAGAAGCTCCGTACCTGCCTCAGTCTTATCGAGAACTCTATTGCAGAGAAGGGACCCAAGATTATCTATATCAGAGTGAAAGGTCCCGATGGTATCCTGATGACAGGCGATCAGCAGAGGATATTTACGATTGATGGTGAGGAGATGATCTATTCCGCTTCACGCGAGGTTGATTACCAGGGCGATGAGGTAGAGATTTGTATCTACTTTGCCAGTGGCCAGGGTTTTGTGAAGGGTATCTACAATGTTGAGGTTTACTCTTCAGAGATCAAACTTGGCAGTGCGGATCTGCTCTTGAGATAGAGCGCTTTCATGGCGGGCATCTATATCCATTTGCCTTTCTGTTCCTCTTTTTGCCTCTATTGCGATTTCTATTCGGAGATTGTTGGCAGAGTACAGCGCAGGCGTTATTTGGACGCCCTAAAGTCCGAGATTTCGGAAAGAGTCAATTTTTTTGCAGGAGTGCTCCCCGATACCATTTACATTGGTGGGGGCACTCCTTCGCTTTTTGACACCGAAGAGATTGCAGATCTGGCAGATGTGTTGCATACTGCATTTGGAATTACAATTCTCAGAGAGTTTACCCTGGAGGCTAATCCCGATGATGTGACCCCTCAAAAGCTTGAGGGATGGCGTCGTGCGGGAGTTGACAGACTAAGTATAGGAGTTCAGTCTTTTTGCGATGAACATCTTATCTGGATGCGGCGCAGACATACTTCTGCTCAGGCAATTAAGGCGTTCATCATGGCGCGGGAGGCTGGTTTTAACAATATTTCACTTGATTTGATTTTTGGTTTTGAAGGGCTTTCCGATGAGCAATGGAGAGATAATATTGCACAGCTTACAGCTCTTTTCCCGGAACATATTTCCTGTTACCAGATGAGCATTGAACCGGGTACCGAACTTGCTTTGCTTGCCGATTCCGACCACTATTATGAGCCTCCACAAGAGGTTTGTGCTGCCCACTATTCTATTTTGCAGCAGATGCTTGAGCAAGCAGGTTACCGCCAGTATGAGATCTCTAATTTCGCTATTCCCGGGCGAGAATCGATCCACAACTCCTCTTATTGGGAGAGAGTGCCCTATCTTGGGTTGGGGGCTTCAGCACACTCTTTTGACGGTCGCAGCTGTCGCTGCTCGAATATCGCAGATATGAAGAGTTATATCGGGGCAATGGAGGGCAATGTTTCTCTCAAGATAAGAAACGATGAAACCCTATCGGAGGATGATAAATTCAATGAACAGATAATGCTTGGATTAAGAAAAGTTGCCGGCCTCTCTCTCTCCTCTCTTGAGAACTCGAGATTGGCAAAAATAAAACCGGTGCTCGAAAATCTGATGAGCACCGGAGATATCATATCTGAAGGCGACATTATCCGAATTCCGAAAGAGAGATTATTTGTCTCGGATGGGATAATGCAGCAACTTTTTCTCTAGACTATTCCGTTTGCTTTCAAGTAGGCGTAAATGGCTGTCAGGGCAAACCCTCCCATAAGGACGGTAACTATAACAATGCCGATCACCTTCAATCTTTTAAACCATATAGTATTGCTCAGACCTATGGATTGGAATGCACTCCAGAAACCGTGAGTAAGGTGGAACCAGATAGCTGCGAACCAAATCAAATAAATGATGGTAATCCATATATTTCCAAAGGTAGCGGTCATCAACTCGTTGGGGTTGGCAGATTCTTTACCCATCCACTCTGCCAGCTGCATGTCAGCCCAGAAATGTGTGAGGTGTAGAACAAGACCTAGAACCACGATGATACCGAGAACAATCATGTTGCGTGAAGCCCATGAATCGGTGGGTGCTTTATTGGGAACTGCATAACGGTTATAGCCGCCGCGAGCCTTTATATTACTGAGAGTGAGAATGAATGCGTACACGATGTGGATTACAAATCCGAAAGCAAGTATAGGTACCAGAATGCTTACAATGGGGAGAGCCATAAAGTCACATACTTGTTGGAAGGTCTCCTCACTGAAGATGGATGTGAAGTTGAGGCTCATGTGAAGCACGAGAAAAAGGATCAGGAACAATCCGCTGATGCTCATGATAACCTTTTTGCCGATGGATGAAGTGAATATATTTGCCATAAGTCAATTTTTGTATCTTCTTAATTTGAGAGCGCAAATATAGACCTTTAGTTGTAAAAATCATAATATTTAACTACTTTTGTTAGTTGTAAAAACCAAACAATAGACAATTGTATGAAGTACAACAGGATCTTATTGAAGCTCAGTGGCGAGGCCATAGGAGGTCCCGACGGAGTAGGGCTCGATGAAGATGTGATGGCTCGTTACGCCGAGGCTGTAGCTTCCGTGGTACGCAGTGGTGTGCAGGTTGCCATTGTCATCGGTGGTGGTAATATTTTTCGGGGTTTGGCCGGCACAGAACGCGGATTTGATCGGGTCAGAGGAGATCAGATGGGTATGATGGCCACCGTCATCAACAGTATCGGACTCTCTCTTTCGCTGAGAAATGCGGGACTCAAGGCGGAGGTCTTCACCGCTACGCCGATGCGTCCTATGGCGAGATATTATATGCGTGACGAAGTCCTCGAATATATGGGAGAGGGCGGAGTGGCTGTAGTTGCCGGAGGTACAGGCAACCCTTTCTTTACCACTGATTCCGCGGCAGCTCTCAGAGCCTGCGAAATTGGTGCAGATGCCCTTTTGAAAGGCACAAAAGTAAATGGAGTCTATGACAAAGACCCCAAAAAATATACGGATGCGGTTAGATATCGTTCCATTACATTTGATAAAGTTATTGAGGATAATCTTCGTGTCATGGATCAGACCGCATTCACTCTTTGCAGAGAGAACGATATGCCCGTTGTTGTCTTCGACATAAACGAAGAAGGCAGCCTAAAACGGATCGTGGCCGGAGAGGAGGTAGGCACGATAGTTTCAAACCATGTTAAAACGATTATTTAATTTTCAAAACTGATAATGATGATAGAGAAAGCAAAAGAAATCATTGCTTCGACCAGTCAAAAGATGGCTGAGGCCGTGGAGTTTCTGGACGAAGATCTCAAAACCTACCGGGCAGGCAAGGCCAATCCGGC
>JAAYDZ010000067.1 GCA_012728975.1 Bacteroidales bacterium | reverse complement strand
TGTCTGTTGTAATGTCTGCTTTAACATTTCATAACAAAGGTAATAATTTTTCCATCGTTTTGACAATTTGGTTATCTTTGGGCCATAATATCACGGAGTAATGAGCACTTATCGTAAATGTGTCTCTTTTTATCATAACATAACACAAAATGATGCGATTCATCAAAAAATTATTTTTTGTCCTGACGCTCCTATCAGGAATTTCTATGTTAGCATATTCCCAGTCGAATCTTGTTTCCTGGAAAATTGCTTCGGAGGCTTCTGGTGACAAGACCTTCGATATAAAAATAACGGCTTCCATTGCTCCCGGATGGCATATGTACGATCTGGGGCCTTATGAAAACGGCCCTAATGCCACAACATTTATCTTCACCCTTCCCAATGGTGTGACCAAGGTGGGAGAGATCAGTTCCATTGAGAAGCCTATCAAGGTGGATGATCCGATGTTCGGTATGGTAATCGGCTACTACAAAAAGAGTGTCACTTTTGTTCAGAAGGTAAAACTTGCAGTACCGAAAGCCACTGTGGAGGTAATGGTCGAGTGGATGACCTGCGACGATACCAGCTGTACTCCGCCGGATGACCATACCATGAAAATAGAGCTGCAAGCACCCTTTCTTGCATCGGAAGTGCAGAATGCTACAGCTCAGGAAGCTCCCGGACTTACTCAGGAAGAGTCTGACGAGATTGCCGCTGTCTCATCACCTGATAGTGAAGTTCAGATGTCGGCCCCCGAAAGGG
Organism: Bacteroidales bacterium; assembly: GCA_012728975.1. Lineage (GTDB taxonomy): Bacteria > Bacteroidota > Bacteroidia > Bacteroidales > UBA932 > Cacconaster. The sequence continues at coordinate 8,085 of JAAYDZ010000067.1, read as the reverse complement.
CTACAAGGGGCGGTTCGCTTTGGGCTATGATCATTGAGGCTATATTATGGGGATTTGCAGCACTACTGACTCCTTGTGTTTTCCCCATGGTGCCTATGACGGTATCATTTTTTATTAAGGGTTCTGAGGACAAGGCAAGGGGCAGGTTCCGCGCCATAATGTACGGTGTATTTATAGTATTACTATATACAGTTCCTATTGCGGCTATAATCATCATAACACGTTTGGTTGGAGGAGATGCCGTCACTGCAGATATCTTCAACTGGTTGGCCACCCACTGGCTGCCCAACATCCTCTTCTTCCTGGTATTTATGGCCTTTGCCGCCTCCTTCTTTGGTGCATTTGAGATAGTAATGCCAAGCAAGCTGGTCAATAAGAGTGACCAGCAGGCGAGTAAACGTCAGGGATTGGGAGGAGTATTTTTCCTCGCTCTGACTCTCGTGCTGGTATCCTTCTCATGTACAGGCCCCATTGTGGGTACGGTACTCATAAAATCCACTGCAGGTGAGTTTTGGACCCCAATTATCACTATGCTGGCCTTCTCTTTGGCTTTTGCGCTCCCTTTCATGATTTTCGCCCTCTTCCCCTCTCTGCTGAGTAATATTCCCCAGAGTGGTGGATGGCTCAACTCCGTTAAGGTGGTGCTTGGATTCATCGAGGTGGCACTTGGTTTTAAGTTCCTCAGTGTTGCTGATCAGGTCTATCACTGGGGACTCCTGGACAGGGAGATTTATCTTGCGATATGGATTGTCTGCTTTACATTATTGGGATTTTACCTGCTGGGCAAACTCAAGTTCAAGCACGATAGCGACCTCCAGCACATTGGCGTATTCCGCCTGGTACTCGCCATTGCCTCCTTCAGTTTTGTAGTATATATGATCCCAGGTATGTGGGGTGCTCCTTTAAAAGGCCTCTCCGGTTATTTGCCTCCTATCAGCACACAAGATTTTGTGATACCAACCGATGGGAGTCGGACCACTCAGACAGAAGCTGCAAGCACATATACTGTCAAGTATGGAGATTTTCTTAAACTTCCTCATGGATTGAGCGGCTTTTTTGACCTGGAGGAGGCTCAGGCTCACGCCGAAAAGGTCAGCAAACCGGTATTTGTGGATTTTACCGGCCACGGATGCGTCAATTGCCGTGAGATGGAGGCGAGAGTGTGGAGCGATCCCAGGGTGCTTGAGATTCTCAAAAGGGATTATGTCATCTGTGCCCTCTATGCAGATGATAAGAAACAGGTCCCTGAGGAGAATTGGGTGACGAATGATAATGGAAAAGTACTCAAAACACTCGGCAAGATCAACTCCCATTTTGCATTGACAAGATACGGAGTCAATGCACAGCCATATTATGTTCTGGAGGACAACAACGGCAGGCAGTTGGTGGAGCCCCGTGGCTACAACCTCGATGTGGAATCCTTCATTCAATGGCTTGAAGAGGGAGTTAAGGCATACAAAAGTAGAGAACAACATTAGTAGACATTATATGAAAAGATGAGTCAGGATAAAGCTCTAAAGATCGATGTGCGGCAAGTAATTGCTGCTAAAAGTCCGTCGCTGGCGAAGAAACTTCCGGGATTTGTAATCAACCGGATTAAGAAACTTGTTCATCAGGATGAGATCAATGAGATTCTCTCACTCTATGGACACTATCAGGGAGTGGAGTTTGCTACGCATGTGCTGGCGCATCTGGGCATCACATACACTCCTCACGGAATGGAGAAGATCGATCCGTCAGGAAGGTATATTTTTGTCTCCAACCACCCTCTGGGCGGATTAGACGGTATGGTGTTGATTTCTCTTATTGGTACCATCTTTCCTGATATCAAATTTGTTGTAAATGATTTCTTGATGCATGTAAAGCCATTCGAACCGCTTTTTATTCCGGTAAACAAAGTAGGAAAGATGAGCCGTGAATATGCACAGCAAATCAATGATACCTACTCATCCGATTCTCAGATACTCTATTTCCCTGCGGGACTTTGTTCAAGGAAGATAAAAGGAAAAATTACAGATACCCAGTGGCGTCCTAATTTCCTTAAAAAGGCCATTGCCCACAATCGGGATATAGTGCCGATATTTTTCTCGGGACGAAATTCCAATTTCTTTTATGCTCTGGCGAAGATCAGAAAATTTCTCCGCATCAAATTCAACATCGAGATGCTTTTCCTTCCTCACGAATTATTTAAACAGAAAAACAGCAGTTTTGAGATCTGGTTTGGTGACTCGATACCCATCGGGAACATCACTTCGGAGAAATCGCTGAGAGAATGGACAGATATTATAAGAGACAAAGCCTATGAAGCCAATAATCCAACCGGTTGATCGTAAACTGATAATCAACGAACTTACTCCGGACAAATACATCAGGGATACTAATAGGGGTGGTAATATGCTCTATGATGTAACTGCAACAGATTCTCCCAATATAATGCGCGAAATAGGGCGTCTGCGTGAAATTTCATTCCGCAGCTCCGGTGGCGGTACCGGAAATGATGTAGATATTGACGAGTACGATATTGATCCTGACAATCCTTATAGACAGCTGATAGTTTGGGATCCTGACCAGATGGAGATTGTGGGTGGTTACCGCTATATTGATTGTTCCGGTGGCTTGGACCCCGCCAAGATGGCTACAAGTAAGCTTTTTAATTTTTCAAAACGCTTTCTAAAGGATATTCTGCCATATACCATGGAGCTGGGGCGCTCTTTCGTGCAGCCACTCTATCATCGACTCAATCTCAAACGCAAAGGTATCTTTGCACTGGACAATCTTTGGGATGGTCTTGGGGCACTCACTGTAAAATATGATACTCACCGCTATTTTTTTGGCAAAGTGACGATGTACTCCACTTACAACGTCAAGGCGCGTAACATACTGCTCTATTTCCTCAACCATTTTTTTCCTGATAAGGAGTCACTTGTAACCCCCATAGATCCGCTTGACACCGATGCATCCAATCCCTACTATGCCTCTCTTTTTGAAGGTATGGAGTATAAGGAGGCGTACAAACAACTCGTAGCCCGCCTCAAAGAGATGGGTGAGTTGATACCTCCGCTGATCAACTCCTATATGAGTCTTTCGCCGAGTATGCGCGTATTCGGCACTTCTATAAATAGGGAATTCGGGGGAGTGGAGGAAACAGGTATATTGATGAATATTCAGGATATTTATCCCGAAAAGATTGAGCGGCACATTGCATCGCTCAAGAATCTTAAGGACAAAATCAAAGGGAAGTACCGCTGGTGGAGACGATAGGATATCCTATTTGCTCTCTTACAATAAACACAGAAGGGTATCTGCTACTTATTTGACTTGCAAACTGCTGCGCCTCGTATTTGGTGCGGAAGTCGCCAACAGTCACCTTGAAGTAAGGATTGACATGGCTGAGATAGGCCTTTATGTGGGGATATTCCCTTACAAATTGGTTGGCGATAGCTTCAGAGCGCATTCTGGCATTCTGGCTGTTGTCAAAATAGATTCTTATACGATAACCGATAATTACACGCTCGGAGTTGCTGTTTATATGGCTAAGAAGAGCATTGCGTAGGGTACCGGATTGTCTTACGATGACTGTACCGCCGCCGGGGAATGATTCACTAAGCAGCGAGAATATCTGTCTGCCTGCAAGCAGAGTGTCAACCTCCACTTCCGTGCTGACATTGATAGTCGTGTCTTGCGGGATGAATCGATTCTGCGCCAGGAGATTGCTCAAAGGTATGCAAAGTAAGATTGCAAGTGTGGAATATATTCTTTTCATAATGATTTTCATTGGGATTGTGAGTCAGGTAAAGTGGATTTGAAAGCGCGAATCAAGTCACCGAGTACTACTCCTTTGCCGGAGAATCTTTTTCTGATTCCGCCGGAAAATACTATACTGTAGTCTACCGTCATATTTTCAACGTCGAGATTTTCCATCGAAAAACCGCCCGCTGCAAGAACGGAGAGGGGGTTGAGCAGTTCCGTATCGATCTTCCACTTTAAGGAGTCTTCACTGTTGGGAGGGATGACCATCTTCTCGTCGGAGGTCAGAATTGCGAAAGGATCGCCGTTGCCGCTATAAATGGTGGCCTCAAGGTCCTTTGCGGTAAAGGTGGTAGAGGTGGGGTTGGCAACGCCCACATTGAGAGTGAGAGTAGCGCTGACACTCCCTTTTCCAAATGATATGTTGTCGATTTTTTCTATAGCGTAGGATTGGAACTGAAGCTTCTTGTAGTTCTGGCAGCCGCCAATCAGCAGCAATATTGAGAGTAAAAGCAGGATGTTGCGCAATGATTTGTATCTCATATCAGCCTTTTTGTTTTCGCAAAGATATAAAAAACTTATCTTTGCGATATGAGAGACAACAAATTCCATTCCGTCAAACCGATACTTGATCCTAACAAGCCACAGTTGTATATTGAGACCTATGGTTGTCAGATGAATGTCAACGATAGTGAGGTGGTGCTCTCCGTGATGCAGGATGCCGGTTATTCACTCTGCGAGAAGATGGAGGATGCCGATGTTATCCTAGTTAACACCTGTTCTGTCAGGGAAAATGCCGAGCAAAGGGTTTTCGGACGCCTTGACGTGTTTCGTCTGGAAAAGAAGCGCCGTCCGAATATTGTGGTAGGGGTTATTGGGTGCATGGCAGAACGTCTTAAGGATCAGTTGTTTGAATATCCGGTGGTAGATGTGGTTGCCGGTCCGGATGCATACCGTGAACTCCCCCGTCTTGTGGAGGAAACAAAAGCGGGTACGGGACAAATCAATGTACATCTTTCTCATGAAGAGACCTATTCTGATATATCGCCGGTGCGTATGGACCGAAACGGTGTAACTGCATTCATCTCGATTATGAGAGGTTGCAACAATGTTTGCTCTTACTGCATAGTCCCTTATGTGCGTGGGGCAGAACGTAGTCGCGATCCTCAGAGCATTGTCAGAGAGGCGGAGTCTCTCATTGCCAATGGCTACAAGGAAATAAACCTCCTCGGACAGAATGTCGATTCCTACCTTTGGCTGGACCCTCACAACCCCTCCCGTCAGGTCAACTTTGCGCGTTTGCTGGAGCAGGTGGCACTGATAGATCGTAAAGTAAGGGTACGCTTCTCCACTTCGCACCCTAAAGATATGGGCAATAGTGTGCTCTACACTATGGCAATGTATGACAATATCTGCAAGCATATTCATCTCCCCGTACAATCGGGCAGCAACTCTGTGCTGGAGAAGATGAACCGAAAATATACCCGTGAAAATTATCTGGAGCGTATAGATAAGATTCGCGAAATACTTCCGGATTGCGCCATCACAACCGATGTGATAGCGGGATTCTGCTCCGAGACCGAGCAGGACCATCTTGAAACTCTCTCCCTCTTGGAGGAAGTGCAGTTTGATGGAGCGTTCATGTTCCAATACTCCGAAAGACCCGGGACAAGAGCAGCAAGACAATTTAAGGACGATGTTCCACCGGAGGTCAAGACCGCGCGCCTCAATCAAATTATCGCCTTGCAGAATGAGATCTCACTGCGTAATAACCAATATATGGTGGGTTGCGAATTCCGGGTGTTGATAGAAGGGACTTCCAAACGTTCCGAAGAGGAGCTGATGGGTCGTACCTCCCAGAACAAGACTTGTGTGTTTCCCGCAGCAGGCCATAAAGCCGGTGACTTTGTCAGAGTAAAAGTGCTCTCCTGTACCTCAGCTACTCTGATTTGTGAAGTAATTTCTTAAAAATCAACCATATGAAACGTATAATCCTCTCTCTTTTCATCTGCCTTTTGCTCGCCGGTTGCGGTCACAAAAAGCAGGTTGATATGATTGTAATAAACGCCAATATCTACACTGTCAATGAGGATTTTTCCAAAGCGCAGGCATTTGCCGTCAATGAGGGTAAATTTGTAGCCGTAGGCTCCACAAGATACGTTAAGGCAGATTATAAGTCGGATAACGTACTTGACCTGAGGGGTACAACCGTTACCATTTATCCGGGCTTTAATGACTGCCACGCCCATCTCACTTCGCTTGGGTATGCATTGCTCAAAGTAAATCTGAGAGGTGCCACATCTTATGCAGAAATGGTGGAGCGTCTCCAAAAAGCGCAGCAGGAGCATAATCTGACCTGTATATTGGGTGAAGGATGGGATCAGAACGACTGGACGGATGACAACTCGATGCCCACTTATCACCGTCTCAATGAAGCCTTTCCCGACATTCCGGTAATCCTCACGAGAGTGGATTATCATGCGACTTTGGCTAATAAGTCAGCCATTGAGCTCGCAGGAATGAAGGATAATGGCACGGGCCTCTTTATGGAGGGTTCAGGAGCTCAACTTGGAAATATCACACCCAAATATAGTTCTCAGGAAGTTGCAAACATTATCCTTACCGCACAGGAAAAGTGCTTTGCTGCAGGTCTGACCTCCGTCTCATCCATGGGTGAGTCGCTCAGAAATCTCCTGATATATGACTCACTCTCCACAAGTGGCCAAATCAAATTGCGTATAGACGCATATCTCTCGGCTTCAAGGGCAAATCTGGAGCACTTCCCTGCTCCCTATAGTAATGACCGACTACGCATTGCAGGTCTTAAGCTATTCCAGGACGGAGCTCTCGGCTCCAGAGGCGCACTGTTGTTAAAACCCTATTCTGATGCTCCCAAAACACGTGGCATACATGTCACCGGTGACGAGACATTCCGCGCCTACCTTCAGTGGGCTGACGAGCACGGATTCCAGGTGGCCACCCATGCTATCGGTGATGCTGCCAACCGTAATGCTCTCGATATGTATGGTGAAGTCCTCAAGGGAGAGAATGACCGCAGGTGGCGTATAGAACATGCTCAGGTGATCAACCCTGCAGATATGGACAAATTTGGTAAATTTTCGATCATTCCCTCCGTTCAGCCGACACACTGCACTTCAGATATGTTCTGGGCAGCAGAACGTCTGGGCGATAGAATCGAGCATGCATATAACTTTAAACAGCTTATGGACCAGCTCGGATGGATTCCTACCGGCACCGATTTTCCGGTGGAGGACATCAGTCCCATAAAGACATTTTATGCGGCAGTATTTCGCAAGAACATCGATTTTCTTCCCGAAGATGGATACCGCATGGATGAAGCCTTAATAAGAGAAGAAGCCTTGCGCTCAATGACCATTTGGGCTGCAAAAACCTCTTTTGAAGAGGATATAAAGGGCAGTATCGAGCCCGGAAAATATGCAGACTTCATCATCACTGACAAAGACATCATGACTGTCAGTGAACGGGAAATCCTCTCCACAAGAATTCTTCGCACTTATGTGGGAGGAGAATTGGTATTTAAATAGTCAGATCTTTCAGATCTTGTCGCCGTAGGCGAGATCACCCGCATCACCCAGTCCGGGAACAATGTAGGATTTGTTGGTAAGTTCTTCGTCTATGGCTGCCGTCCAGAAGGTTACCTTTTTGTGGGGAAGATTTTTGGAGAGGTAGTCGATACCGTATTTTGACGCTACAGGACATACGAAGTGCGTGTGTATCGGAGTACCGCTCTCCAGTAGTCTGTCATAAGCCAGTACCGCAGATGCGCCGGTGGCAAGCATGGGGTCGGAAATAATCACTATCTTATTCTCTACTGACGGAGTGCTGGCATATTCGAGTTGAATGGTGAATTTATTATCCTTGCCGTACTTGCGATATGCGGCGATAAAGGAGTTTTCAGCTTTGTCAAAATAGTTGAGAAGGCCTTGATGCAGCGGAAGTCCTGCCCTTAAAATGGTACTGAGGACAATTTTGTCATCTGAGAGGTTGCAATTGGCTATTCCCAGAGGGGTTTCCACCTCTTTGCGTGAATAAGTGAGGGTTTTGCTGATCTCGTAAGCAAAGATTTCGCCGATCCTTTCAAGATTTCTGCGGAAACGCATACTCTCTTTCTGAATAACTACGTCCCTGAGTTCCGCAATATAGCGGTTGAGGAGGGAGTTTTTTTCGCTTAGGTTAATGATTTTCATATGCAGTGGTCGTTTTGTTTATACTCGACTACTAAGTTACAAATTTTCGTCGGAAAAACTATAAAATTTGTTTTTTGAAATGATAATGTGGTCGGTAAGAGAAATATCG
>JAAYDZ010000066.1 GCA_012728975.1 Bacteroidales bacterium | reverse complement strand
CTACAAAAACATCAAAATCATAAGTTGCGCTGTGATGACGCGCAAAAACATAGTAAGCGGATAGACTGTGGCGTAGCTTACTGCGGGGACATCGTTACCGGCTATGGAATTTGCAAAAGCGAGGGCAGGAGGATCGGTCATGCTTCCCGAAATCATTCCCATAAGGACAAAATAGTTGATTTTATAAACTTTTCTCCCTATTGTTCCAATGATTAAGAGCGGTACAACGGTAATAATAACTCCGTAACCAATCCATTTATAGCCGCCACTCAAAATAGTCTCCACGAAACTTTCACCCGCTCCTATTCCGACGCATGCCAGGAATATAGCTATTCCTATTTCGCGCAGCATCAGATTGGCACTCACGGTTGTATATGTGACGAGCTTATATTTCGGACCGAATATGCTGATGAGTATCGAAACAATGAGCGGACCGCCTGCCAACCCCAATTTCACGGGTTGAGGAATTCCGGGAATTGTGAAGGGAATGCTTCCCAACAGGACGCCGAGAGAGATGCCGATAAAGATGGAAATAAGATTAGGTTCTCTCAGTCGCTTCAGAGAGTTGCCGAGGAATTTTTCCACTTCTGCTATTGATGCTTCGGAACCGACAACTGTAACTCTATCGCCAATTTGCAGTTTCAATCTGGGTTCGGCAACTAAGTCCACACCTGCACGGTTTACACGTGTAACGTTGATGCCGTAGAGATTTCTAAGCCTCAATTGTCCTATGGATTTTCCGTTAATATCGGATTTGGTTATGGCAATTCGGCGGGAAACCAATTGAGAGTCGAGCTTGTTCCATTGCGCTCTATCCATATCTATACGTTGCCCGATTAGTGCTTCAATTTGATCTATATTTTGGAGATTTGAAACAATCAGTACTTTGTCGTTCTCTTCGAGGAGAGTGTCGTTTTTTGGCACAACAAGTTCACCGCTTTTTACATGTAGAACCCGGGAAATGACAAATTCTTTTTCAATAAGCTTTTTTATTTCGTGAAGTGGTTTATCCACTATCGCGGGATTTTCCACAACGAGCGAAAACATATTAGCTTCAGTTAGTTTTGTTTCGCTTTGCGAATCCAAATCGGTTTTCTCTTTTTCAATAATTATTTTAAAAATATATCTGAATAGCACGAGGGTCAATATGATGCCCACTACCCCCAAAGGATAGGCAACCGCATAAGCAGTGGCAATCGTAGGGTCCGTTGTTCCGGTAATATCGGTAAAGGTCTGTTGTGCAGCACCCATTCCGGGAGTGTTGGTTACCGCTCCCGAAAGGATTCCCACCATTGTGGCAATGGGAGTATCCGTTATCAAGTGAATTATATAGGCGGTTATCACGCCTAAAAATACAACTCCCGTTGCGAGCAAATTGAGGGTAATTCCGCCCTTTTTGAAAGAGGAGAAAAAACTTGGACCAACCTGCATTCCTATTGAATAGATAAAGAGAATAAGTCCGAACTCTTTCATAAAATGGAGCACTTCCGGATGGATTTGTAACCCGAAATGTCCTAGGAATATTCCGAAAAACAAGATCCAGGTTGTTCCCAAAGAGATGCCGAAAATCTTTATTTTTCCCAGTAAAAGCCCGATGGCAATTACAACCGAAAGTAAGAGTATGGAGTGGGCAATCCCCGTCCCCGTAATTAATTCAGTTAGCCAGTTCATCGTTAGTTTTATGGTCTAATTATGTTTGACTTAAGAAAGCGCACAAATGTACTACTTCTTTTGTTGTTGCACAAAAAACCCCGAAAACCGTAAGCTTTCGGGGCAGTGTCAATAACAAAGACTTCGTGAGTTTACTCCCACCTGAGCCTTTTGACGGTTTTAATCATTTCGCGTTTCATCCTGGGTGAAAGTTCCTGAGTGGCGAGCCATCCGTTGATGGTGTTGGCTATCTTTTCCCTTTCAACGGAATAATCAAACCAACCGAGTGCCTCAATCATCACGAGGCGGGTATATTCACTCTGAGAGGCATTGCCGGCGACCTCAAGCAGCTCATCAACCTTCCAATGGAGTGGATTGTTGCGTAGGGTCCTCATTTCGGATTCTCTTTTTAGATCATCCGCATTGAGGTCTTTGATGGTCTCCATCATTTTGGGTATATTGTTGAAGAAATATCCCATATTCTTCGCAATATCTTCAGGCAGCTCATCGTGCTTTAATAGGCTCAGAGCCCCTTGGGCCGCATATTGTGTGCGAACCACTTCATGCGAATGGCGCACGATATCGATAAGCTCATCTTTACAATTCTCCGCCCCCATTTTACCCGCATAATGGCAGGATTGTCTGCGGATCATCTCGAAGGGGTCGAAAATCCCCTTTTCTACCACTTTTAAAGTATTTTCATCCACAAAAGGAGCAATAGCTGTCAACGCTTGAAGACGCACAATCCAGGATTTATCCTTCTCAAAGATCTCAGCAAGATCGGCAGAGCGCAGCTCTCCAAGTTCGGTGAGTTTCTTCACTGCCATTGCACGGAATATCGGCTCCCTTGCATTGAGAAAATCCTCCCAATATTCGCTGCCTCCGACACCCTCATTCTTCATCTTACCGTCCAATATATAAGACTGATGCGCGAGTGTGCGGGAGATCTCCGCTGCATCCACTCCTTCAGGAGCCGTGAATCTGAAAGTGGGATCACCGATCATATGTGACTCGAGGTAACAAACTTCCTTCTGCCAGAAGCCCGCCCTGATGCCGAGTGCCAGGTAGCCGATAAGCTGATCGGCCCATTTGTCCTGAAGCACATTGACCGTATTTCCCTGAGCTACCACATTGCGCCCATCATTGAAGATATGATAACCTGCAACATAGCCCGTCTGGTGGAAAGAGCCGTTATAGCAGGCATTGAAGATGGTCAACCTTGCGCCGGTTTTGAGCTTCTGGATATCCTCAAGTACGATATTAATATCTGCGGCTGCAAGGGAGTCATTAATCCTTTCCGCTTCCAATGCTTCATCAGAGAAAAGTGCGGGGTCCAGATGGTAATGCTCTGTCATTTCCTTGATATACTCCGCTTTTTTATCGGGATTTCTTTTTACTGCACGGCGGAGATCATTTCTGAGGGTGCGTTTGAGGGATTCGATGTTCTCACCGATGGTGAATGCGGGAGCGATGCCGTTGATATACTGGGTTTCGGGAGCTCCGTGCTCGCTGAACATCATTACATCTGTCTCCGGACGCTGGATCTCGTTGTACAACTTAAACTTCATGTAGTTGTCCTGTCTGAAGTTGTAAAATTTGTTGCCGGATGCCTTTTTGAATGCCTGCGGGAAATACTCCCTGAAGAGCATGGGTTGTTGTCTCCACACATTCAGACAATCGGAGTTGTATCCGTGCCCTGCAAAGAAAATGAAATGGTCAAGGGGGTTGACCTCTTTATGAGCGGCAACCACCTTCTGCAAATATTTTTTCATTACCTCCATCTTATCGCCCGGAAAATCCTCGGGGACACGCATACGTGCCGAATAGAAATTGGGGCTGAGCTTCTGTGCTCCATTCTCGGTCAGGTTGTAATAAAACCAGCGGGGGTTATTCTCATCCTGTCCAATGAATTCGAAGTCAAGATGAAGGTCGTCGTAATACCTGTCGGAGGTAACGGATGACTCCTCTCTAGGGAAGGTATTTTCATTCATCTTGAATGCGGTGGTCATAAACTGAGCCTGGCGCACTCTGGCGATGGGAATATCGCCGATAAATACCATACCTTCAAGGAGAGGTTTTTTCTTGGAAAGAGCAATAATCTGAGCTTTTACATCTTCGGGCCTGGCCCAGTCGGAATAGAGTATATAGGTACCCAGGCCTTCGCTCTGGAGTACTTCTCTGTAAGCCTCGATTTCCGCCTTACAGGCATTATATGTCTCGTTGTCCACGAAAATGGCAAAAGATGTGGCCGCTTTGGGGTCACATTTGACAATATTTACTTTTGCTTTGGGTGCGGCAACCATTGTGCCCGCCATAAGAATAGCACAAATCAAAGCAAATCCATTTTTCATAATAACTCTTCTTCTCATCGTGTGTACTCTTTTAAGCGGTTGATTGTTTTCATAAGTTCATCCGAAAGTCGAGGGTCAAGATCTTTTTGGTTGTCGAGGATAGCCTGGCAACCGTTGATGATTTCTACTCTGTTATAAGCCCGGACAAACCATCCCAATGCTTCTGCGAGGGCGATTCTGATCTCAAGATCATCCTCAGGATTGCCGATGACATTTAAGATGTCGTAGGCCATATGAGGGAAAGGGTTGTTTCGCAGTACCACAAGATAGAAGTCTCTGGTACTTGGCTTCTGTGAGGTATCTATGACACATCTCCAGCACTCGGTAAGTGTGCGCTCAGCACTGTTGATCGTATTTTCAACATTCTCCCAGAATTCCTCTTTGTCAAAGATATACTCATTGTCATTCATCACCGCATCCTTGAAGAAATGCTTCAAAAGTTCTACGTTGAGGTGGTGTGCGCTGAAGCTCATATTGAATGCAATCCTTTTTGCAAGGTAATCCTCAAGGTAAGCATTCACCATATAGGGAGCCAGATCGTTACGGCCAACTCTGCCCATATAGTACATAGCTTTTCTGCGGATAAACTCGTAGGGGTCATCCGATGCCAGCTTGAGCAGCTCCACATAGTTGTCGTCATTGTAGTGCGCGAGCAGGTGCAAACACTGAAGGCGCAACATATAGTAGGGAGAGCTCTTATAGGTCTCGAGGAGGAGACCCGACATTTCCTCATATTTCAGCTCAAAAAGCTTGTAGAGAGCCAGACCTTGTATATCCACGGGGAGATTGTGCTCCATCACAGCGAGCCAGTAATCAGGATCTTTGGAGTGCATCTTGATACGTGGCATCCCCTTGGGTCTTGCAAACCTGAAAGTGGGGTCGCCGATAATATGGGACTCAAGGATATTGATATTCTTGGTCCACTCTCCGATTCGCATACCGCATGCCAGCATACCCATCAGGTCTGTTGAGGATTTATCCTGGAGCACATTGACGGAGTTGCCGAAACAGGCAATGGTCTTGCCATCTCCGAAAATATATTCTCCTGCGATAAAGTCACCGTCCCTGAAGTCGCCATTGTAGCAGGCGTCTAATATCACAACACGGGGATTCGGGCCGATTGCCCTGATATCCTCAAGTTCAAAACCGGTTTTTGCATACTCAATAGAGTCCTCTGCAATCACTGCAGGGTCATTCCATCCCTCAAACCAGGTGCTGTCTATACCATGTTCTTTAATATACCTCCCCATGGCATCCTGCACGCTGTTTCCTCTTTTTTCAACACTCCTGAGCTGTCTGCGAAGCAATCTTTTGCCCGATTTATAGTAATCCTCTTCGTATTCATTCGGAATAGCTCCGGTCAGATACTGCCTCTCGGTTACGCCGTGCTCGTGAAAGAGCATGAGGTCCACATCGTCTCGCTTCATCTCCTCTATCAGAATTTCCTTCATATAGGGATACATTGCGAAAAGATAGAACTTGGCATTGTTAGCGTGCCCCTGAGTCGCTGCGGGTATCTGCTCCTGCATCACATAGCTCTGGTCTTTCCAGGCAATGAGACTGTTGGAGAATGAGCCGTCTCCGGTGTATTGCACCACTACATCGAGGGGATTTTCAACACTTCTCTCCTTTACCACCTTCCTGAGATAGTTGCGGATCTGGTCGAAACCCGCTTCTCCTTTGGCGGTTGAGCGGATTCTTCCGGTGTAGATATCACAGGAGATTCGTTGAGGAGAATCACCGGTCAGCCAGTAATAATAGAGCTGGTGATGAGTTGAATCCTGATGGAGAAATCTGAACTTCAGGTCAAAGTCATCATAGAAACGATCCGAAGGCACCGATGAGTCATAATAATCGTAAACATCCTGATTCATTTTGAATGCGGAGGCGAAATGTTGCGCTCCGCGAATCATCGGCACGGGGATATCCCCCACGAATACGGCTCCTTCGAGTCCCTGCTCATCATAATATTTTTTAAGGAAAAAACTCACATGTTCGGGAGATTCCCAGTCAGCATAGAGAATGTAGGTTGCGAGTCCATCTTTTTCTATGACATCGCGATAGGCATGTATCTCCTCCTTACAGGCATCATAGGTAGCCTGGTCAACAAAGATAGCGAACGAGTTGCGGACGCTCTGGGTTGGGGAGATAATATTTTGCTGCGCCCCCAAAGGGAGGCACAGCAAAACAAAAAAGAGTAATGATATTTTTTTCATTTATTGGTACAGGTTACTTTTTTAGAAAGTAAATCCGATTGAAAAATTAGCAAATGTTCTTGCGCTGGGGGTTAATTGAGGACCGGGGTTTAGATTCCACCAGAAATTCTTGCCTTCAGTGTCGGTACCATAACTGTAGTTGTGAAGTTCTTCATTGGAGCGAAGATACTTACAGCTTGCAGCTACATAAATAGTGCTTTTCTCGCCCAATGGGAAGATTGCCTTCAGATTGACGCCGAACTGATAATAGTTTGCGCTAAGAATGGCAAGATCCTTCTCATAGAGGTCTCTAACCACTTCCGAATCGGGGAATGGACCATTATAGATATGCTCACCCGCAATATTGAAGTTGTAACCCGCACTCAAGCCTGCTACGATAGAGGCATTGCCGGCCATGAAATTCTTCTTACCGTAAATTTCTCCATAAACGTTTTCAGCCTTGAAAGAAGATTCGGGGAGAATATAGGTGTCCAGCCTGTCGGTGTACTGGCCCTGAATACCCGCCATCCAGTCATAACCCTCCCTGCTATCTCTGAAGAGATCATACTTCAGGGAAATGCCTGTGAAGTCATACTTACTGCGGATAAATTTGGCGATTGAAACCCACTGTTGCACCTCGTATGTGGCATCGATTACCTGAATGTATTCGATGCCGTCAGTGCTTCTCCTATAACCGTCGAGGGTAACCTTATTGGTAAAAGAGTCGCCTTCGAGAACCATCTGGAGATTGCCTCCTATTACATGCTGAATGGTTGAACCCATTCTGCGGGGCTTGGCGGGAGTGTGGAATACGTCAATCACTTGATAGGTGTAATTGCCCTCCGCAAGCACCTTTACATTTGAACCCTGATAGCCGTACTGAAGAGCACCGCCGAGTTTATTGGTCTTGTAGTAGTATGTGCCAAGTCCACCGAACGAACCCACAACAGCGTCAACGTATGAACCCACACCTCTTAGGTTAAATGCAGGCTGGTCTTGCTGACTGTTGCTGTTGAGAGGAGAGTACCTGTCAAAAGCATTCTTGTACATAAATGTAAGACCTGCACTGTGATCGCCGAATGCGAAGACTGTAGAGGGCTTTACCTCGATGCCATATTCGTAAGAATCACATCGGGGGTCAATCTGTTTTGCACCACTCTTGGTAAAGTAGTTGGCGGTTACACCAAAAGCTACTAAATCCCAAAGAAGGGGAGTGGCTGCCTTCATGGTCATATCGTAAACCTGTTTCTTAAAATAACTCAGGCGAGAGTCTGCAAGAATATAAGGCATATCAGGATCGAGCGTGAGGCGTAATGTGTTGAATTTAGTATTCTCCTGAGTTATGTTCTGATAGGTGAATTCGCCCCATACGCGTGCTCTGCCGAGAGGACTTGAACCTGATGTGTTGATATCGAGAGTCTTGAGGTCTCCTTCCTGCTGTTGTCTGTAGGCACCGATTTTCATATCATAGCCTACCGAGAGTGTTCCGAAGTCACTCAGAGGAGTCAGTATCATACCTGCCGCATTGTTCGAATTGAACCATGTGGCTTTGACTTGATTAATTTCCAGCACTGTTGGATAAATGGTAGATTTACTCCCCTGTGCCTGAGCAACGAATATAGTGCTCAAAGCTAAAACTGATGTGATAATATATTTTTTCATCTTTTTCATTGTTAGAGGTCAGTAAATTATTGCTTGTACCAGGTATTCCAGGAAGGAACGCCGGGGTTGTTGCGGCGTACCATCGCTACGCTGTTGAGCTGGAAGTCATCTGAAGAGTTGTTGGTGTCCATATAGATGTGACGGCCATCCTCTTTTGTCTCACGAATCTTTCTGCTGACGCTGTTGCAGTTGTAGGTAGCACCTGTATAGGTTGCGCCGGCATCAAGGCTGGTAGGCATACGTTTCTGGTTGATCTTGGTGGCGTTGTTAACGATTTCAACAGCATCAAGAACACAGTCGATGGGAATCGGGTATGCTTGGTCTGATTTGCCCTGGGGCTTTACCCAGCCGTTAGGGTCAATCTCGGTGTCAGGCATGAAGATGGCGTAAGCACCTCCGAACACTGTTACAAGCCACTGTGTGCCGAATACACCCTTGTCAAATGCAAGAATCATATTATGTGCATTAGGGTTGTCGGGGTTGACACTTTGGTTGACGATGAAAGTCTCAAATTCCGCACCGCTGAGGTCAACCGGACTGGTCGGTTTGATTGCGGTGTGGTTTTGAGCAATCTGTGCTATGATGATTGACTCTCCGGGTTTTACGGGGAAGTCGTTACCATCACCGGGCACTTGCCAGATAGAGGCCAAATAGATGTAGTTCTCAGGTTTGCCGTCAGGAACTTCCCAGTTGTATGTTGCTGTAGAGGCCAGTGAAGGTATAATGTTGCCTATACCCATACCGTCTGCATACTGAACATCATCGCTATTGTTATAGATCTCGTAGAACTGGTCCTTGAAATAATATCCTGTCGAACCGTTGAAATAGATCTCTTTTAAGATAAGAGCTCCAGCCTTGGAGGAAACAACTTCGATATTGAAGGTTTGGCCTCCGGTAAGGATGTTGATGTTGGTTAAACTGCCGCTGAAATAGTAGGTAAATCCGCCTCCGGCTGATTCACCGGTAGCTGTCACCGTGTAAACTCCGGGAATCAAACCGTCAGCGCTTACGTTACCGGAAGCATCCGTGGTCCGGGAAATCTCGAAATTCTCATTATAGTTGATGAAGCGTACTGTGTAGTTTGCAGGAAGGGGTGTGTCATCCGAACTGCCGGCAGAAATCCTGACATTTGCACTGATAGGAGCCACATCCACAATCTCTGCTACTTGCTTGAACTGCTCACATGAGAGGGCGGTCAAGAGTACTATTGCTAATAAAAAGTATTTTTTCATAATCCTATCCTCCGTTTAGAAAATGTTAACTTTAAGATCGAAACCGAAGAACAATTTATTGTCGCTGAGAAGCTCGGTAAACGAACCGGGAGATTTCTTTGACTCATAGAGAGGACGACTGTTAAACATATTATTTACGAAGAACGATGCGGTAAGTCTGTCGCCGATTTCCTTTGATATATTGAGATTGAAGGTCACTGTGGGGAAATATTGCTCCACAATGAACCTGTTCTCGTTCTTTGCGTCAAACATATATGCAAATTCAGGATCATTCTTCTTGGAAGGGTCAAAATCATAAACCTTGCCGTCCTTGTAAGAAAGATACTTGATAAACATTGTGTCATTGCCGTATTCTGTCCAGAATTTCTCAAACCAGTTCACCTGAGTGGCAAGTGTGATTACAAATCCTATCTCAGGGATATTGTGTGTGAGACGGAGTGTGGTAATCAGGTTGTCGGTACGTTCGGTGGTAAGACCCCTCTCATAGATTGCAACATTGCTTTCTATTTCGTTGCCTCTACTGTTTTGGTCAAAGGTGTATCCGTTACTTCTCGCTGTGTACTGGTTCCAGGCACCATTGAGGAACACTGCTGTCCTGATAGCGTCGAAACGACCGAGATCCAGTTCAAACTCAATACCCCTATTGTGTCTGTAGTGGTTGTTCATCGGTCTTGCGAAGGTCGAGAAGATGTTATAGGTGCCTGCGTATTCTGGAGAGTAGCCGCCTGCCTCATTCTTTACCGCCTTGTATTTTACAAATTCGATGAGTCGGTAACTGCTAAGATCTTTGCCGAGGGTATAACCATTATTGGTGAGTTCATCATAACCTGTAACGGAGAGGCGATACTGGTCGAAGAGTTTCAGGTCGAAACCAACTTCAGCTTTGCGCATCTTGGCGATTTCAAGGTCAGGGTTGCTTGTGTCGAACACTCTTACAGTGGCTACAGTTTGTCTGTATGTGCCCTCCTGGAAGTCATAGTTGTTGTAATTGAAGAAAGCCCTTTCAGGATAGAGCATAAGGGCTGTAGGAGCCTTGGCGGTCTTTCCCCAGCCTCCGCGGACCGTCAGGATATTGGGAATAATCTCCATTGATGCGTTGATACGGGGAGAGATGGCTGTTTTTCCGTTAATCAGGTCAAAACGCGCACCGGCTTTGATACTTAGCTCATTTCTGCCGAAAGTATGCTTGTATGTGTCTTCAAGGAAGAGACCGAGCTGATGAACAAAAGGAACATCATAGTATGGTCTCTTGCGATATGAAGAATAGTCGCTGGAGTTGTTTCTGAAAGGAGGAGTCTCGTCGTCATAAACCTTTCCTTCACCGAGGTTACCATCTGTCTTATAGTCGGCACCTACGAGAATGTGGTTGTTGATGTTACCCCATCTTTTGTTGAAGTTGGCCTTGATCTGAGCGTAGGCGTTAAGCTCTTTACCGAGGATTTCGTAAGTCTGAACGTATTCGTAAGGGAGTACCTTGATCCAGTTTTCAGCTTCGCTTGCAGGTATGTTGGTAATCTTATTGCCATTTATGTCGAAGACATCCTGACCGGCAACATTGGAAAGAATAGCGCCGTCATATTCACAAACGGTGTGAAGTGATTCTGCATTGGAGAGGAGCTGGTTGTTGTAGTCGTACTTGTCAGCGTAACTTATTGCTGCAGCGTAAGAGATGTTGTTTAACCAGCCTTTGTTGATGTTTACAGTACCATTGGTATTCAATCTTACACTTTGTGAGTCACCTTTTGTGACTAGCATTGTGCGCAGGTCATCGGGGTTCAGCTCGCGTGTGTCCTTGCTGATTCCCAGGTCTAGAGTGGTATTGGTATTCCAGTTCTCACCAAACTTTTTTGACCATAAAGCCTTTGCGTTGAATCTTTGGTAGTAAGCGTATGCTTCGTAAAGTCTGGTTGTGTTGTAGGCATAGTCACCGGAAAGGTTGAGGTGACCGGCATTCTCACCCAGCTTGAAGCCCACTGATGCGGCTGCCTGGTAAGTGCTGGGATTAGCCTTGAGACGAATGCTCAAAGGCTCTTTTCCTGCCTTGGAACGTATAATCACAGCACCGGAATTTAGGTCACCATACTCTACAGAGGGGATACCCCTGATGACCTCAATAGACTCGATGTTGTCAGTTGAAACCATGCGGGAGTCAATACCGGACATTGTTCCGCCTGCTCCACCCGTAATGGATGGTGCAAGAGCCTGCATGTTGGCATTGGAAGAGAGAGGAGAACCGTCTACGATAATGGCAGTACCAATACTTGTAGCGTTACGGATGGTGATGTAGTTAGCGCTCGAAAGGTAGGGATTGGTAATCGCTACACCGGGAAGCAGCTGCATCACGTCGCTAAGAGAACTGGTCTGCAGGTGGTCCATTGCCTGTCTTGAGATGTTGGATGCAGTGGCCGCTCCCGCTTTACTCTGGGTAGCTACAACCTGCACCTCGTCAAGGCGGAAGTTCTCTATTTGCATTTCAAAGTTGAAGACATTCTCTTTGCCCGGAACAATTTCAATTACCTGCTCGATTGTCTTCATTCCAACAAATTGAACCTGGATAGTGGATTTTCCTGCATCCACTCTCTTGAATTCAAAGTTGCCGTCTTTGTCTGTAGTGGTATATGTCTCCGAAGGATACAATATCACCACGGCAAATTCTACGGGCACATTGGTGCCCTGTTCCAGCACCTTGCCGGTTACTGATGTGCCGGAAGTGCCCCTCGTCTGAGCGAAGGTTCCTACACATGCGAACAACAGGCAGAGCATAAGAACTTTCTGAATTCTTTGCATAAGTTGTGTTGAATTAGGGTTAATAATAATTTGTATGTTTGTTTAGTTTTCTCTTTTTAGACGGTTGATGCTCTTGAGTAGTTCGTTTGCCACTCGCTCATCCTTTTCGTTTGCGAGTAGTTCTGAGCACCTTTTAATTATTTCATTCTTTTTATAAGAATAGACGTACCAACCGAAAACCTCGGCAATTGCTACCCTGAAGTCCTGGTTGGTCTCATTTTGCAAAAGTTTGAACATGTTATCCAGGGCAAAGGCGCTGCAACTGTTGCGCTCGCCCCTGACGGTAAATTTCTTCTCTTTGAGTGGATGATCGGGAGAGTTTAGCAGAGCGTATTCCTCAAGTTCCTTTTCAGTGGGATAGTAGTGTCTCCTCATAGGCCTGATGTAGAACATCACCCTTGAGTTGACAGCGGGATCATCCGTGAGAGCATCATAAATATCCTTAAGGGCAGGGTCGCCGCACTCGTCAAGAGTCTGAACGCTGAGTCTTTGAAGCAGCTCATATGAGTCTTCAACTCCAAGCCTGATAGCTTGGGAAAGGTATGAATCTGCCCTTCTTTTGAGTGACATGAAGGCTTCCAAACGCACTATGGGACTTTCGCTATTCCTTTGGATATCGAGTATCTCCTGCGAAGTGATGGCATTGGTCTCGGAGAGAGTCTTGATTGCTAGAGCCCTTATATCGCAATTGGAGTGGTTGAGAAGTTTTTTCCAATATTTACTGTCGTTACGGCGGGTAACCATTGCTTTGTCAAGATCGAGTTCCGGATATGCATTGGCGAACCGGAAACTGGCATCACCGAAGAGATGCGACTCAAGGGTGAGCTGCCCTTTTGCCCAGTTGCCAAAACAAGCACCGGCATTTAGCAGACCTATAAGTTCGTTGGTCCAGGTGTCCTGCAGGGTGTTGACCGTATTAGCCTTCACTACCATGGTTTTTCCGGGATTGAAGATCCAGTACCCGGCTATATAGTCCTCGTTGTTGAATGCCCCATTGAAGCAGGCATCAATTATCACAACACGTGCGTTGGATGTATACCCATACATATCGGGGATATTGAGGTCCATATTGGCATAAAAGGTACTGTCTTTGGCCTCGAGTTCCTGTACTCCGGCAAACCATTCTCTGGGGACTCCATGTTTCTCTATATACTCATTTATGGTGGCGGTAGTGTCCTTTGAGCGTCTGATCCTCTGGCGGAGGGTGAGTTTAATATTTTCGATCCAGGCATCCAGCGTTGAGGATTTAGGGGTTGCTCCCAAATATTGGGTCTCCTCAGATCCGTGATGGTGAAGGATTGCCAGATCATACCTCGGTTGTGCGAGGGTATTCATCAACTTTTCTCGCACAAATGGTTCAAAATCGTGATTAATATAGTCCAGGTCAGCACCTCTCTCTGAGCCCAGGAAGGGAAATTGCTCCCTAAGTGTCCATATTTCGTCAATACGTGCGTTATATGAATCGGAGTTGTATCCATGTCCGGTAAATACCAGAATATTGGAGATCTTTTTGGCTTGTGTTTTTTTCTGTGCTATCGCTTTTTTGAGATAGGCGGAGATTGCGGAGTATTTGTCGGTTCCGGGGATCTTCGGGGGTTTAATTCGTGAAGTCCAGATTTCACATCTGATGGTTTGCGCTGATTCTGCAGTTAGCGAATAATAGTGCAATAATGGCTTGTCCGCATCTTGTCTGAGATATTCGAAGCGAAGGTCAAAGTCGTCGTAAAACCGGTCGGAAGGGACGGAAGAGTCTTTCCAGTCAGTTTTTTGGTCCATCTTGAAAGCGGTGGTCAAATGCTGTGCGTCCCGGATCATCGGTATGGGAATCTCCCCAACTAGCACAGCGCCTTCAAGATTGTGTAAAGTGTAATAGTGCTTTAGTACTGCTCTTAGAGAATCGGGATGCTGCCATTTATCAATAATCAGGATTCCCTCTTTGCCAATAAATGACATTGATGCGGTAAAGGCATCCAGATCATCTCCGATGGCTTCATAGGTCTTTTGATCGGCAACAACAGCCACTTTGGTGGTGCGTGACTTGGTCAATCCTTTTGTTGCTGCAGGTAATGCGGTTAACATCAGAGCCACCAAGGCAAGAATAAGTGCTTTTCTCATAAAATGCCAAAAAAACGTTTTGTGTATAAACTGCTAAGTTACTTATTATTTTGATTTCACAAAGAAATTGAGGGACAAAATGAACCCCTAAAAGAGCTTGTGCACGCAATACGCGGATTGTTTTGATGAAAATATCCTGAAAAGAGGTTGGTGCGTTTGATTATTATAGTTAACTTTGTAAGATGCATAAATAGCTAACCAAACTTTCTATTTTAACAATAAAAACATGATGAAACGTTCTTTTCTCTACCCTATCATGCTGATAATCTTGTCAGCATTTCCACTGGTCCTAAATGCACAGAAATCAAAGCCCGCTCTGGATCATTCGGTCTATGATGGCTGGAAAAATGCCGGCAACGTTTCCGTCTACAACGACGGCGAATGGGGTCAATTTTATATTTCACCTCAGGAAGGTGATGGCACTATTGAATTCTACAACCTAAGGACAGGCAGACAGATCTCCATTGAAAGGGGCCAGCAGGCCAGATTTTCAAAAGATGCTACCAGAGCGATTTTTAAAATAATTCCTAAATTTCAGGAGACCCGCCAGGCTAAAATAGAAAAAAAGAAGAGCAAGGATATGCCTAAGGATACTCTCGGCATTCTCAATCTTATCACAGGCGAAGTGACCAAATTTCCTCTTCTAAAAAATTTCAAATCCGGTACTCTCACAGGTGACTACATCGCATTCCAGAAGGATACCACATCCAATCTCTACATCCTCAATATCAAGACGATGGCACTGGACTCCCTGAAAAGTGTATCCGAATATGCTTTTTCCAGGGAAAACGATATCCTGACCTACACAACCAAACCCGATCCCAAAAAGGATTCAATCACTATCCCCGGCATCTATCTGCTTAACCCCGCTACAGGCGTAACCACAACGCTGCTCCAGGGTTCCAAGGATGCAGTCTTCGGCGATACTTATTTCACCGAAGATGGATCCAAGATGGCGTTCTATGCAAATACCGACACCACAAAAGAGGCTAAGAAATTTACCAACATCTATCTCTACGATGGCACAGATACCAGAATTCTTGTTCCTAGGGATGCTGAATGGATCCCCGAAGGATGGATGGTCAGCGACAATGGTAGCATCAGTTTCAGCAAGGAGGGAGACTATATAACTTATGGTACTTGTCCGATACCTCGCGAAAAGGATACTACACTTGTAGAATTTGAGCAACCTAAACTCGATATCTGGAGCTGGAATGACGAATATATACAGCCTATCCAATTGAAGAACCTCAACCGCGATAAAAGACGTACCTATCTGGCCAAAATTAACATTGACGGCACAAATCCTGTTCAATTGGCCGATATGACTCTCGAGAGCATCAGCATCGGAGACAAGAACAAAGAGCAATATGTTATTACCTATACCAATAAGCCTTACCGCATGTCACAACAGTGGGATATGAATCCTAAAAATGATGTCTACAAAGTTTCACTGGTCGATGGTAGCAAAGAGCTCATAGCAAAGGGTGTTCCCTGTAATATGATGATGTCGTCTCCTGACGGAAAATATTACACTTTCTACGATGCCGAAGCAAGAATTTGGTATCTTTACACTCTTGCTACAGGTGAAGTTAAAGATCTTACTTCAGAATTAGGAGTAATTTTCTACAACGAGGATCACGACACACCCTCACTTCCGAGACCTTACAGCAATGCTGTTTGGTCAGAGAACTCAGACTTTTTCATTATTCGTGACAGATTTGACTACTGGCAGTTTGACCCTACCGGAGCAAAAGCTCCTTTCCTCCTGACGGAGGGTAAGGGTCGCGCCACTAACACCACATATACTTTCGCGAGCCCCTACAACGATCCTAAGTCATTCCTGAGTAGATCGTTTGAGATTAATGCCGACAAACCAATCTATTTTCGCACCTTCGATAGGACAACAAAGGAGACGGGCTTTGCCATGAAGGATATCACCAAGCGGAGGGCAACTCTCCAACAATTGGTGAAGGGCCCCTATACCTATGATGCTATGGGCATCTGTACAACAGGTAAAAAGCCGATCTATATCTATTCGAGAGGCTGTTTCGAGGATGGTAAGAACATCTGGATGACCTCCGACAATTTCAAGACAGAGGTGCAGGTGACCGATGTAAATCCTCAGCAGAGAGATTACAACTGGGGTACAGTTGAGCTTGTTTCCTGGAATACCGAAGATGGCATCAAGGCAGAGGGACTTCTCTTTAAACCCGAAAATTTCGATCCCGCCAAGAAATATCCTTTGATGATCTATTTTTACGAAAAATATTCTGATGATCTCTATGCCTCCCGTTCACCTGCACCGAGCCGTTCGACGGTCAACATTCCCTATTTTGTCAGCAATGAGTATATAGTGTTCATTCCCGATATCTACTACACTGACGGACATCCCGGCCAGAGTGCTATGAGATCGATTATGCCCGCCTGCGACATGTTGTGCGAATATCCCTGGATTGACGGCGATAATATGGCCATCCAAGGCCAGAGCTGGGGCGGATATCAGGTAGCCTATATGATCACCCAGACCAACCGCTTTAAGGCGGCGGGCTCCGGCGCTCCCGTTTCAAATATGACAAGTGCATACGGAGGTATTCGCTGGGAGAGTGGTATGGCACGTACATTCCAGTATGAACAACAGCAGAGCCGCATAGGTAAGGACCTTTGGGAAGGATTTGACCTCTATATTGAGAATTCACCCCTCTTCTTCGTACCCAATGTAACCACCCCTGTACTCATCATGCACAACGACGAAGATGGTGCAGTGCCTTGGTGGCAGGGTATAGAGTTTTTCAATGCTCTCAGACGCTGCGGTAAAGAGGCCTGGCTGCTTCAGTACAACGGAGAAGCTCACAACCTAAGCGAGCGCCGCAATGCGCGTGACCTGAGCATCCGTCTAGAACAATTCTTTGACCATTATCTTAAAGGTAAACCCGCTCCCATATGGATGAGTAAAGGTGTTCCCGCAACTCTTAAGGGCATCGACCTCGGATATGGATACGAACAATAATATTTATAACCTATATTTTAACATTATGAAACGTTTACTGATAACAATATCGATTATGACTGCAATCTCAGCAGCGACGTCCTGCACAATGACTTCAAGTGACACGGATTCAGCTCCCTTGATTACAAAACCGACAGTAATAGTGGAGGATGGACATTATACTCCCGAAATAATGCATTCCCTGGCTAAAGTATCAGATCCGCAAATTTCCCCTGACGGCACAAAAATTCTCTACGGAGTGGGTTTTACTTCAATTGAACAGAATAAAACCAATCGTGAACTCTTTGTGATGAATATTGACGGAAGTGAAAAGACACAGCTCACAGCTACCACTCAGAGCGAAAATAATGCACGTTGGATAGAGGACGGCAAACGTATCGCATTTCTCAGGGGTGGCCAGATGTGGGTAATGAATGCTGACGGCACCGGTGAAAAGCAGGTGAGTGATGTTCCCGGAGGAGTAATGGAATTCAAGCTTTCTCCTGACGGTACAAAAGTACTCTATTCGGCTAATTTCAAGGTAGCAAAGAGCCCTGAGGATATCCATCCCGATCTTCCAAAATCCACAGCCCGCACTATTGAAGGGATGATGTACAGACACTGGGACCACTTTGTGGAGAGTATTCCCCACACTTATCTTGCCGATTTTGACGGCAATAAACTTGGAGAGGGAGCTGATCTACTTGATGGAGAGCCCTATGAACTTCCGGCAGAGCCCTTTAGTGGTCTTGAGCAGCTTGATTTTTCACCTGAGGGAGATCTGATTGTCTATTCATGTCGTAAAAAAACCGGCAGAGAGTATGCATTTTCTACTAACAGCGATATCTATCTGTTAAATCTTTCAGACAACCTGTGCGTCAACATTTCCGAGGGGATGATGGGTTACGACACCGATCCTGTATTCAGCCCTGACGGAGGCAGCATTGCCTGGATCAGCATGGCGAGAGATGGTTATGAGGCCGACAAGACTCGTCTCTTCGTATATGATATCGCCTCCGGTGAGCGCCGTGAGCTCTCCTCCTCCTTCAAATACAATATTGAGAACCCAGTATGGATGCCCGACTCAAAGGGACTCTACTTCACTTCACTGGTTGAAGGTCTCCAGGAAATCTGGAAGACTGATCTTGAAAGGAATATGGCCAGGGTTACCCCTGAACGCGAATGGTTCAATTTCGGCGCACCTTCGCTATTGACTTCGACCGCTGAAGATGGTTCGGTAAATGTGGAGCGTTTAATAACTACGAATCTTTGTATGTTGCGCCCGGCCGAGATTGTTTCCATTAATCCTCTGGACGGTAGCTGGGAGCAGCTCACCTTTGAGAACAAGGAGATTCTTGATCAACTCGACGAAGTGACTATAGAGGAGAGATGGATTACCACTTCGGACAATAAGAAGATGCTTACCTGGGTGCTTTACCCTCCTAAATTTGATAAGAGCAAAGTATATCCTTCAATATTGCTATGTCTTGGAGGGCCTCAGGGCACTTTGAGCCAGGGTTGGTCCTATCGTTGGAACTACCGTTTGATGGCCTCACAGGGCTATATCGTGGTGCTTCCCAATAGGCGCGGTACTACTGCATTTGGACAAGAGTGGTGCGAGCAGATCTCCGGTGACTATATCGGTCAGAATATGAGGGATTATTTTGCGGCGGCCGATGCTCTCAAGGCTGAGCCCTATGTGGGTAAAATGGCAGCTGTGGGTGCCTCTTACGGGGGTTATTCCGTATTTTATCTTGCAGGAATACACCAAAAACGATTCGATGCATTCATTGCACATGCCGGTATCTTCAATGTGGAGCATATGTATATGACCACAGAGGAGATGTGGTTCCCCGACTGGGACAATGGTGGCATCGCCCAGCCTGACACCTATATGTCAGGTTCCCCTTGGAGTAACAATCCTGTTGCCAGGAGACATTATGCCAACTCTCCTCATAAGCTCGTAGAGAAATGGGACACTCCTATATTGGTTACTCACGGTGAACTTGACTATCGTGTGCCGGTGGATCAAGGAATGGCTGCATTCAATGCCGCTCAAATGATGGGAGTCCCCTCCAGGATGATCCTTTTCCCCGATGAGAACCATTGGATCCTAAAACCTCAGAATTCCATTCACTGGAATCGCGAGTTTTTCGGCTGGCTGGATACGTACCTCAAAAATTGAGGTGCGGGTTGCGTGTTGCGAGTTGCGGGTTACGAGGGGGTGTTGAGTGCGTGTTGTGAGTTTTGTGAATAGCTAACTGTTTATTTTATTGAAAAGCATTGATACGCTTAAGAGTAAGATTGTTTGTATTATTAACAATCAAAAGAAGAAAAAGCAAAATCATTATAATATCTAGACAACGAATCTATATTTAACTTAACATCTAACCCTAAACTCATAACTCGAAACTCATAACTCAGAACTGACTCTAAATCGATTACAAATAATAACATATTAACACAAATAAAACATGTTTGATAAGAAGACATATATTTCAAGGCGCAAAAGGCTTGCGGAAAGCATTTCAGAGGGAATAATTCTCATTCTCGGTAATAGCGAGGCAAGCAGCAACTACCGCGACAATACTTATCTATTTAGACAGGACAGCTCATTCCTCTATTTTTTCGGACTTGACAAGCCTGATCTGGCAGCAGTAATAGATGTGGATAGTGGAGAAGCAATTATTTTTGGCAACGATGTAGATATAGACGATATCATTTGGATGGGGCCCCAGCCGCTTATTTCAGAACAGGCTGCATCTGTCGGCGTGGCCAAAAGTGCACCTTTTGCTTCCCTGGCCACATATTTGGCTGAGGCGAAAGCTAAAGGACGTAAAATCCACTTCCTGCCACCTTACCGCAATCATAACAAGATTCTTCTCCACAAAATGCTCGGAATCGGCTTTGACAATATGAAAGAGGCAGCCAGCGTAGAGTTGATCAAGGCGGTGGTAGCTCTTCGCGAGATTAAGGAGGAGTGTGAGATTGTTGAGATTGAGAAAGCCTGTAATTTAGGTTATGATATGCACATGGCGGCGATGAAGGCGATGAAATTAGGGATGGTAGAGCAGGAACTTGTGGGGATAATGGAGGGAATTTGCGCCTCCGGTGGCGTTATGCCTTCCTTCCCGATTATTCTTTCGCAAAATGGAGAGACTCTCCACAACCATATGCATCACCAGATCCTGACAGAGGGAAGACTTTGCGTTATAGATGCCGGAGCTGAGGTTAGTAGTCATTACGCATCCGACTTTACCCGTACTCTCCCTTGCAGCGGCAAATTTACACAGCAGCAGGCCGAGATATATTCGTTGGTTGCTGCAGCCAATAACTATGCTATAGGAGCCTCTCGTCCGGGTATCTCTTATACGGATGTTCACCTCGGTGCAGTAACAGTGCTGGTGCGGGGCCTGATAGATTTAGGGCTTGTAAACGGAAATGCTTCTGAAGCTGTAGCAGCAGGTGTGGCTGGCCTCTTTATGCCTCATGGTTTGGGACACCAAATGGGTCTTGACGTGCACGATATGGAGGATTTGGGAGAAAATTATGTAGGCTACGATGACAAATATAAGCGTGCTACTCAGCCTGGTCTTGCCTCGTTGAGGATGGGCAAAATGCTCGAGGTCGGCCATGTGGTGACAGTCGAGCCCGGAATCTACTTTATCCCCGCTTTGATAGAGAAATGGAAAAATGAGGGGACTTGCAAAGGTTTGATCAACTTTTCGAAATTGAAGCCATACTACAAATTTGGTGGCATCCGCCTCGAAGACGATATTCTCATCACACCAAAAGGATGTCGTTTACTTGGAGCAAAACGTCTTCCTATTACCGTGGAGGATGTAGA
This sequence comes from Bacteroidales bacterium, assembly GCA_012728975.1. GTDB lineage: Bacteria > Bacteroidota > Bacteroidia > Bacteroidales > UBA932 > Cacconaster. The sequence continues at coordinate 5,864 of JAAYDZ010000066.1, read as the reverse complement.
ACGAGAAATTGCCACCTGATTGTGACATGAAAGAATGCTTAAGCTACTCAGATGAGTATGTGGATGCATAAATCAAATAACATTAAATAGAAGCAATAGACAGATATGAAAAAAATTCTTACACTCGTTTCCATTTTGGGTCTTTCGCTTATGGTCTCGGCCCAGACAATTTCAAAGAGTGAACTGGCGGAAATCCAGGGCAGTTTTGTAAAGGATGCCTCTACAATCGCACTCCAGAACATCCTGACCAATGACAAAAATATCAAGACAAAGGCCCTTAACCATGCCAAGGTGGCCAATCAGGTTGACCATTATTTCAAATATCGTGTAGATATCAAAGGTATCACTGATCAGAAGAGTTCAGGCAGATGTTGGATGTTTACCTCAATGAATGTCTTCCGTCCGGATGTGATAAAACAGCTCAATGTGCCCGCGTTTGACTTCTCACACAATTTCTGCTATTTCTGGGATATGTTTGAGAAATCGAATCTTTTCCTCGAAAATGTCATTGCCACTGCAGATAGAGATATGCAGGATAGGGATGTGGAGTTTTTCTTCAAATCTCCCATTGGCGACGGTGGAGTCTGGAATCTCTTCTACAATATTGCAGAAAAGTACGGGGTAGTGCCCAAACAGGTGATGCCTGAGACCGAACATTCCAACAATACGGGCCAGATGAGTTCGATCCTTAGGGAAAGACTCCGTGCCGGTGGGTATCAGTTACGCGAAATGTATGCAGCCGGCAGTAAGATTGAGGCTCTGCGCGCTGAAAAAATCAACATCCTAAAGGATGTCTATCGTGTACTTGCACTCTGCTTAGGCGAGCCCCCTACCGAGTTCAGCTGGAGGTACAAAGATAATAATGGCCAGATTCAAGTTCTTACCAGCACCCCTTTGGAGTTTTATAAAAGTATAATCCCGGAAAATTATAATACGGAGACTTATGTGATGATAATGAATGATCCCACCCGCGAGTATTATAAAGTCTACGATATATCTAATTATCGTAATACCTACGAAGGGCTTAACTGGGTTTATCTCAACCTCCCCAACGAAGATATCAAAGCAGCAGCACTGGCTTCCTTAAAGAACAATGAGCCAATGTATGCATCCTGTGATGTGGGCAAACAGTATAATAGTGAGGCCGGTATCCTGGATGTGGGAACTTATGATTATGAGTCGCTCTTCGGTATCAATTTGAAAATGGACAAAAAAGCGCGCATTCTTACCCGTCAGAGCGGCTCCGCACACGCAATGAGTATAGTCGGGTGCGACACGGATGCCAATGATGTGCCCATTAAATGGGAGTTTGAGAACAGTTGGGGTCCGGTATCCGGCAACAAGGGCTTTTTAACCTTTACCGACAAATGGTTTGACGAGTACCTTTTCCGCATAGTAATCAACAGAAAGTACCTTGATGCGAAGGCTATTAAAGCGCTCGACACCAAACCGATAGTGCTCCCTCCCTGGGACTATATGTTCTAGATTTAAATGTTGGCTATAAAGATAATAGCGGTAATACTCGGGGTTTTGGGACTGGCAGGGTGTATTCTGCCGGTAATCCCGGGACCACCCTTCAGTTGGGTGGGACTCCTGTTGCTCTATTTTTGGGGCGATGAGCCCATCTCCATGCGCTTCCTCATTATATGGCTGATAATCACCATAGTTGTGACTATCCTTGACTATGTGGTGCCCGCATATTTTACCAAAGTCACCGGTGGCTCCAGAGCAGCCTCACGTGGCTCACTCGTGGGGCTTTTAGTTGGATTGATATTCTTCCCTCCGATCGGTATGATTGTGGGAGCTTTCATCGGTGCATTATTGGCGGAACTTTTGATAAACGGCAGTCGTATGGGGCATTCCTTTAAGGCTGCACTGGGTTCTTTTCTCGGCTTTTTCTTCGGCACCTTTCTCAAGATTGCCGCTTCCGCGGTAATGATGTTTTACATTGTTAAATTCCTTTAAAATGAAGAGATTGGTGAAGAATTTCATACAATGAGAACACTTTTTTAATAATAAAGAGTCGGTTTTGAAAAATAATGTTAAATTTGCAGATGGATAAATGTGGGCACATATCCCGTTATCGTGCTATTATGAGGGGATTTACTAACAATTCATATGCTAGCCGCAAGTAAATGCTAACAGTTTATGTGCTAACTGCGAAAATTACTAACAATTTATATGCTTACCTAAAGAAATAACTAACTATTAATTGTGCAATAACTTAAAATTTAAACGTTTTATTAACCTAAAATTTCATTTATGTTCGTTTCTAATAAACTAGGCCGCATCTTTGCGGCCATGTGTGCATTGCTCCTATCAATGGGAACAATGTGGGCTCAGAACATTACTGTTACCGGTAGGGTTACCGATCGTAATGGAGAGCCGGTGATTGGCGCGTACGTACTTGTGGAGGGTACACGCCAGGGAACATCTACCGATTTTGACGGTGTATATTCGCTTACAGCTCCCAGGACAGGCGCTCTTGTCTTTTCCTGCATGGGCTATAGGGATCTCACCGTTCCCGTAAACGGCAGAAGTACTATAGATGTGATTCTCGAAGAAGATGCAATGCTTCTTGAGGATGCCGTTGTAGTGGGTTTCGGTACGCAACGAAGGGAAAACTTGACAGGTGCGGTTGCATCTGTAAACGTTTCACAGGCCCTCGAAAGCCGTCCTATTGCTGACGTCGGCCGTGGTCTCCAGGGTATGACTCCCGGTTTGACTGTACGTGTAGGTTCTACTGAAGTTGGTTCCGATCCACTGTTCCGTATCCGTGGTCACGTAGGTTCATACCTCGGTGGCTCATCTCCCCTCATCCTTTTGGACAACGTGGAGATTCCTTCAATTAACCTCGTAAACCCTGATGACATTGAGTCGATCTCAGTGTTGAAAGATGCTGCATCTGCTTCCATTTATGGTGCGAAAGCTGCATTCGGTGTAATCCTTATTACTTCCAAGAAGGGTGCGAAGACCGAGACTATCAAAGTCAACTATTCGGCAAACTTCTCCTTCCAAAGTCTTACCGATACTGACGGTATTGCCGACGTAGATGCTCTTCACTACACAGTAGAGGCAGCTGAGCGTCTAAAGACATTTACTCCTGTGGGTGCTTTCTGGCTTATCGACCGTGCCGGTTACAACGCCGCAGTTGCATGGAAAGAGAAGTATGGCGACACTCTTGATCCGTATGCTCCCATGGTGTATGGTCGTGACTGGTATCTCGATTCTTCCAACCGCAAGATCGGTGTAAGAACCTATGATCCTTACGTTTACATGATCAACCAGGGTGCTCCTACACAGTCTCACAATCTCTCTGTACAGGGCAAGACCGGTAAGACTAATTTTAATATCAGCCTCGGTTATCTTGGTCAGAGCGGTATGTTGAAGCCGACAGAGTATGACGACTTCACTCGTTACAATGCCAATGTAAGACTCTCAACTCAGGTCAACGACTTCATAAACGTACATGCCGGTATGATGTACACCAACTCAAACAAGTCATGGGCATTCTCAACCAACTCTACTACCGCCGACCCTTGGTACTACCTCTTCCGTTGGGGACCTACCTATCCGTTGACCCCCACGGATGAGTATGGTAACTCTCTCCGCAACCAGGTTTATGAGATGGGTGCTGCAAATGAGGCCAACATCAAGACAAGCTATACCAGTGTGAATGTTGGGGCTACCATAACTCCTGTTAAGAACTGGGATATCAATTTTGACTACACTTATGCAGTTAACAATTCCCAGGAATTCAACCCCGGTATTACCTATTGGGCAGCAAACCTTTGGGCTGGTGGCCAGGCAGTAAAAGATGATCAAGGTAATTTTGTTACTGTTAAGAATGAGTGGGATCAGTTCAACAAGTTGGGACCCTCAATCATCGCACAGACTCTCCCCGTGGAGAGCTATACCTCCAGCTATGACTCTTACTATCAGGATTCATACACCTCAATCAGACAGACCTGGAACATAACCACTGACTATTCTCTCAAACTTGCTAACCATAAGTTTGATTTCCTCCTCGGAATGCAGGCTGTGGATTACAGACGTACAGGTGTGTGGGGCAAAAAGATGACCCTTATGGACATCACCAATCCCCAGTTTGCCCTTGCAACCGGTACACAGACTTCAGGTGGTACCAACTCCTGGAACTCTACTCTCGGTTTCTTCGGCCGCGTGAACTATAACTATAAGGAGAGATACCTTTTCGAGGCTAACCTCCGTTACGACGGTTCTTCCAAATTCCCCACCCATCTGAAGTGGAGATGGTTCCCTTCATTCTCCGCCGGCTGGCGCGTGACTCAGGAGCCCTGGATGCAGGATATTACCCATGTCCTTTCCTCAATGAAACTCCGTGCGTCATGGGGTATGATTGGTGACCAAACCGTATCCAGCTCACAGTATATCCCTCTGATTGGTGCTCAGACCACATATTGGATGCACAGTGGTATAAGGGACAACGCTTATGCAACTCCCGCTATTGTGGCTTCAGACATTACCTGGCAGGATATTGTTACTCTCGACCTTGGTCTTGAGTTCTCTCTCTTCAACCAGGTTGACTTCGTACTCGGTTGGTACCAGAGAGATACTAAGAATATGATCGTGGGAATGGAGGGTCTTGGTTATAACCTCGGTTCTCCTCCTCCCAATGGTAACTATGGTTCTCTTCGCACAAGAGGTTGGGAAGCATCAGTAACCTATCGCAAGATCTTTGACAACGGCTTTAGCTTGTCCGCTTCTGCTTCTGTTTCAGATGCCAAGACCATTATTACTGAGTACGGTTCAGCACTCGGCATCGGTGGATGGTACAATGGTAAGACCTATGGAGAAATCTGGGGTTACCGTGTTGACGATCTCTACACTTGGGACGATTTCGGTTTACAACCCGGTCAGTGGGCTCAGCTTGAGCAACTAATTGCCACGGACAAATATGGTAGGTACTACCAAAATGTCAAAGGTTATGCCTCACAGGGTAAGATCACTTCAGGCAGCGCCATTTCAGGTCCCGGTGACGTAAGATTCAAAGACCTCAATGGTGACGGTGTTATTGACAACGGTTCACAGCTTCTCACTATCAAAGATGCCGACGGCAATGATGTACCCGGTTATGGTGACCTCGATGTTATCGGAAATACCACTCCTCGTTATGAGTACAGTTTCCGTATTGACCTCGGTTGGAAAGGATTTGACTTCTCAATGTTCTGGCAAGGTATTGGCCAGCGCGATCTGTGGGGTGGTTCAGCTCTCACGATACCTGGTTTCAACTCTTCAGACGGTGCAATGGCACAAGCTATTGCAGGTAACTTCTGGTATGAGACTCTCGATGCAAGCGGCAACGTGATAGATGCAAGATATGATGCTTTCTATCCTCGTGCCAATAACCTCTATTCAAGTGGAACAGGCTTCAATATGCAAGTTTGTGACAGGTATCTCCTCAATATGGCATACCTTAGACTTAAAAACGTAACCCTCGGTTACACCATTCCTGAGAAGATTACCAAGAAGGCTTTCATCGATAAACTTCGTGTTTATGTTTCGCTCGAGAACTTCCTCACCTTTGATAATCTCAGAGGTCTTCCGATTGACGTTGAAGAGATTCCGGGTTACTCAATCCTCAACTCATCCAACTATAACTCAAGTCGTACGGGTGTTGGTGCTCCTGCATTTAAGAGTGCTTCATTTGGTGTTCAGTTAACATTCTAATTATCGCTTAAGACAATGAAAAAGATATTATATTTTTTGATGGCTCTCGTTCTGCTTGTTCCGACAAGCTGTAGCGATTTCCTTGAGCGTAGCTCTTTGGTGGATTTGGATGACAATACCTACTGGAATTCAGAAGGTAATGTCCGCCTATTTGT
>JAAYDZ010000065.1 GCA_012728975.1 Bacteroidales bacterium | reverse complement strand
TTTATTTTCTAATCTAAACCTAATTATTTAAGATTATGGCAACTCTCTCTAATAGTTCAAAGGCCTACAAAGGGAACGACAGAGTCCTTTTCGGATTTATTCTCGGTCTGCTCTCTTTCTGGCTCTTCGGCATGACCATCCTCAATGTCAATGTGGTCATGAACCAGGATCTCGGTCTCCCGAATTCTTCTCTCAACCTTGCGGTATCTATCACCGCTCTTTTCTCAGGTATGACCGTAGTCGTATTCGGAGGTCTGGCTGACAAAATCGGCAGGGTCAAGATCACACGGTTAGGTTTTCTATTAGCCATTGCAGGAGCGGCTTTGATAGCATTTGTGCCGGGTAAGAGTGCACTTACATTTCCGGTTCTGCTTACCGGTCGTATTCTTCAAGGACTCTCCGCGGCATGTATTATGCCTGCTACGCTTTCTTTGCTCAGAGAATATTGGGATGAGAAAGGAAGGCAGAGGGCAGTCAGCCTGTGGAGTATGGGAACATGGGGTGGTACCAGCTTTGCGGCTCTTGTAGGTGGAGCAATGGCCGATAATCTCGGATGGAGGTGGATATTTATAGTATCTTGTGTGCTCTCCGTTCTCGGTCTCTTCCTTATACGTGATCTCCCCGAAAGCAAAGCGGAACAAAAAGGCAAAACTCGGTTTGACTATATGGGAATGCTGCTTTTTATGTTCTTTATCGTTGCGCTCCAGCTCTTTGTCAGTAAAGGTTCGGAATGGGGATGGGGCAGCACGAAGTCACTGATTTTGGCCGGTATTTCTGTTGTTTTCCTGATCCTGTTCATCATTTTTGAATTGAAGAAAAAAGAGGGGCCCTTCATCGATTTCAGCCTTTTCCGTAATAAGACCTTCACCGGTGCTACGCTCTCCAATTTGATTCTAAATAGTACCTCCGGAGTGCTGATCGTCACTTTGATGTTGATGCAGCAAGGTGGAGGAATCAGTGCGGATACCACCGGCTACCTGACACTGGGCTACGGAGTTGTGATCCTGCTCTTTATTCGAGTGGGTGAGCGGCTGCTACGTAAGTATGGTCCGCGCAAACCGATGATCTGGGGCTGTCTCATTCTCCTTCTCTCGATTGCATGTATGCTGCCGACCAACATTATGACGAGTACCTATATGGTATTGATGGCGATTGGTTACATCTTCTTTGGTCTGGGGCTTGCATTCTACGCAACTCCCTCGACAGATGCTGCGCTTTCCAATCTACCGCTTAGTCAGACGGCAGCGGGTTCAGGTATATACAAGATGGCATCTTCCCTCGGTAATGGTTTTGGAATTGCGATTTCCACCGCTATTTATTCCGGTATCATAGTCAACGGCAGACCTTTCACGGCTCTGGATACACTCTTTATAGGACGTCAGGACAATCTTGATTTCAGACATGGTGCCATGATAGCACTGCTCTTCAACTTTATTATGATTGTCATCGCTATCCTTGTAATCAGATTCACCGTTTCAGGTAAAACAAAGGAGGCATAGAAATATGAGCGCAAAACCCATAGAAGGAGTAGTGGCACTGCACTCCGAGATGAAACGATGGATGGAATATATACACTCTCATCCTGAAGTTTCTACAAAAGAGCATGAAACTGCACGATACATAGCTAAAGAGTTGGCCCAAATGGGCTACGAGGTACACGAAAAGATCGGCAAAGATGGTATCTATGGTGTAGTTGGACGTCTGCAAAATGGTAATGGAAAGAAGAGCATTGGCTTCCGTGCAGATATGGATGCGATCCGTCTTCAGGAAGACAATAATCTCTCCTACAAGAGTCGATATGATGGGGTATCTCATCTTTGTGGACATGATGGACACTCTGCAATGGCATTGGGAGCGGCTAAGTACTTAGCTAATACGCGAAGGTTCAATGGCACGTTACATTTCATTTTCCAGCCTTCAGAGGAGAATATGAAGGGAGGTCCTTCTATGATCGAAGATGGATTGTTCGAAAAATTTAAGATAGACCGTCTCTATGCTATGCACAATATCCCCGGTCTTGCCAAAGGAGTCTTCCATTTCCATGATGGAGAGACTATGTCTGCGGTGGATAATTGGGAAATTGAACTTACCGGTAAAGGCTCTCACGGCTCTATGCCTGAGTTAAGTATAGACCCGGTGGTGGCCGGATCTTCGCTAGTTATGGCGCTTCAGACTATCATTTCACGCAATATCTCTCCATGGGACAATGGCGTGGTGACCATCGGTGCTTTCCTGGCCGGCAATGAGGGTAATGTAATCGCAAATAGTGCTATTCTTCGACTCTCTATGCGTAATATGCAAGCCGAAACTCGCGTAAAGGTCCTCGATAGGATCCGAAAGATAACAGCAGCTCAGGCAGAATGCTATGGTTGCACGTATGAGATCCGAGAAGGACAGCCTGGTGCAGTATTGGTAAATAGTCCTGAGGAGACGAAGTTTGCCGCAGATGTAGCAAAGAAGTACTTCGGCGAGGAGAATGTTGTCTATCCCTGTAAGCCATTGATGAGTAGCGAAGACTTTGCTTTTATGCTACAAAAGAAGCCAGGCAGCTATGTAATGATTGGCAATGGAGATACCTATATGGTACACCACCCCAAATATATATTTGACACAGATATATTGCCTATAGGGGCTTCACTTTGGGTTGCCCTCGCTGAGGAGTATCTCAAATAATTAAACGAAAGCAATTATTTAAGAGATCCATTGTTTGATCAAATAATAAATGCTCGACGATGTGCCGGGCATTTATTATATTCTTTAAATAGGAAACAACTTATGTCAATGCCTCTATTTCCTGTTTGCGTTCTTTGCAAATTCGTAGAGTTGAGGTCTTATGTGACAGTAACCACCGGGATTTTTGTCAAGGTAGTTTTGATGGTACTCTTCAGCTTTGTAATAACTTGTGACGGGATCGATTTTGACATATATCGGAACCGAATACTCCTTGCTGATCTCATCGTGGACCTTTTGTGCGACAGTAGCATCTGAGGTGTAACCCGGATGGTAGAAAATCCCGCTTTTGTATCGTGTGCCGATATCCCGGGCCTGACCGTCGCTACGGGTAGGATCTATTGCCTTTAAGAAAAATCTCACCAGATCTTCCAGGTCAAGCACTTCGGCATCATAGAGTACCTTTACACATTCCATATAGCCGGTAGTATCGGTATAAACCTCTTCGTATGTAGGGTTGGGTGTGGTTCCATTGACATATCCCACCTCAGTATCAATTACTCCCCGAATAAGATTGAAGTATTTCTGGAGACCCCAGAAACAACCTCCCGCGAACCATATTGGTTGTAGATTTCTTTCCATGGAACAAATGTAAGTAAAAATGACAAAATAGATCTAAAAATCGAATAGTTGTTATCTTTGCTAAGAATTATGGATGAAAAATACAAACTCGTATATCAGAAGGTGGAGGCTATGGCCTCAATGGAACACGATCCAATTGCCAATATGGCCAATATCGCGGCTTTGCTCCACGAAACTTTCGGATGGTGGTGGACCGGTTTTTACCGTGTGCAAGGAGAAACTCTTGTACTGGGCCCTTTCCAGGGACCGGTGGCCTGTACCAGGATTCAATTTGGGCGCGGAGTTTGCGGTACTGCCTGGAAAATGCGTGAAACTATTGTGGTACCCGATGTGGAACAGTTTCCTGGCCATATAGCCTGCAGTGCTCTTTCTAGAAGCGAGATTGTAGTTCCCATTTTCAAGGATGATGTTGTGGTCGGAGTTCTCGATATTGACAGCAAAGAATTGTCGGCTTTTGACCAAACAGATGCATTTTGGCTTGAGAAGATAGTAGCTCTACTCTAGATCTTCCTGTACCTCTATCCATTCCACTTCTCCGCCCCAAAGCTCCAGAAAACGGCGAAATCCTTCTTGAGAAATAGTTACACTTGCGGTGTTGTCGCAGGGGTGGAAACTTATCTTTTTGCTCTGCTTCAGGTCATTATCGAGATAAAGTTTGACACGGTGTCCATTGGGGAATAGTTCTTTTGGATTGACATTGGTGCGGTTTTTAAGTCCCATATCGTTTATAAGCCCAAACAGGGAGACAGATCCGGGCGTTAAACCAAGGCAACGCTGCATCCTTTCAGGTGAGGCGAAAGAGAGTTTGCCCTGCTTGAGTGCCTGTTCCAATGAGCGGATGTCGAGATTTTTGTGACATTCAAAACATACCAGATAGTGGCGGTTACCCTTGTGGTTGCGGAAGAAGAGGTTCTTACAGTGGGTGGAGTCGATTTCTTTCCAGTATTCCATCGCCATTTCTATTGTAGGGAGCGGGGGATGGGTGTAAATTTTATACTCTATTCCGGCATTTTCCAGGAATTCCAGAACTCCTGTTATTGTTTTGTTGTATTTCATTTATGTGAAGTCTCTATTATGTTTATTTCAATCTTATTCTTTTGTTTCCTTTGACAGATAATTCTCACTCTAAAACCTTTTCGTATCTCATCTCGATTATGCCTTTGCATACTCTTTTTTCCGAAGGGAGGAAACAAAACCTCTTATAAACCTCCAAATGTCAGGAATGAAGAGTACAGGGGAGGTGCAGAGCAGTATAAGTCCCCAGTCACTCCAGGAGAGCGGAGCAACATCGAAGAAGGCTCCTGCAACGTTGGTTATAAGGTACTGGCCAAGTAGAATGACACCGGCAACCATTACCAGTGTCAAAGAGGCGGATTCTTTGAAACGTTTGCGATTAAACAACGAATCCAGGATATCCTGCAGTACGCTCCCTTTAGTGCGGAAATATCTTGCATTAAACAGGTTCCAGAACTGAAGCATGACAAAGATGGAGAAGAAGACTCCCCTCTCAAATCCCGAAAGATGTTGCTTTGTGCTGGGATCTAAGGCTTCTCTAAAGAGTCTATTGAGGGTCTCCATATTTAGCAAATCTCTCACTGAATTGATATCCGTGTGCCAGAGCAGCCGCCAGATCAGGGTCATCACAATAAAGAAAATCAGGCCTCCTACTATAATACGGATAGCCATCTTGCGGTCTATTATATGGCTTTTTGAATCTCTCGGAGGGGCATTCATCACTCTGCGATCGGGAGGTATGGAGGAGAGTGCCATTGCGGCAAATGTGTCCATTATGAGATTGACCCATAGCATTTGTGTAACTGTCAGAGGTGAGTCCAGTCCAAGGAAAGCTCCCAGCAGCACTATCAGGCAGGCGCACACGTTGATGGTCATCTGGAAGAGAATAAAGCGCTTAATATTGAGGTAGAGCGAACGTCCCCATAGAATACCTTTGTTGATGCTGGTAAAGGAGTTGTCAATTATAGTGATATCGCTTGCCTCCTTGGCTCTGGAGGTACCGTCACCCATCGACAGACCCACCTGTGCCTTTTTGAGAGCAGGAGCGTCATTTGTGCCGTCACCTGTTACTGCTACTACTTCGCCCATCTCTTGAAGTAGAGTCACCAATCGGGCCTTGTCTTCTGGACGTGCCCTGGAAAGTACTTTGAGCTCGGGTATGACACGAGTTTTGATCTCTTCGTCGCTCATAAGGGCAAATTCCGCTCCGGTGAGTACCTGCATGGGTTCATGAGTATCCATAATTCCTGACTGCCGTGATATTTCATTTGCCGTAAGCGCAACATCTCCTGTAATCATTATAACTCTGACTCCTGCATTGTTTCTGCATATATCAATTGCCTCTCGTACATCATCCCTTACCGGGTCGGCGATGCCAACTATGCCGGCAAAGATAACCGGAGCTTCCTCAATATCCATCTCCTGGTATGCGAAGCCGAGTGTACGCATTCCTCTGGCTTGATAATTCTCAAGATGAGAGATAATCTCCTCTTTTGCGCGGTTGCCGGCGATACTGTCCGACATTTCCAGCACAATCTCCGGTGCGCCTTTGATATAACGTACTATCTTATCTGTACCCTCATCTTTTGCAACGGTTATCATCTTCTTGGTCTCCGTAGAGAAAGGTTCCTGAGAGATGATGGTAAGACTTGCTCGCAGCGCACGATAGTCGTATCCAAGTCCGTTAAGCCAGAGGAGCAATGCTCCTTCGGTGGGATTGCCTATTACGCGGAGTTTGCCGGATTCGTCGTCAGAGAGTTCTGCAGTGGAATTGATCGAGATGCTCAGGGCCATAAAGTCCATCTCTACTCCTGAGAATTCCTGCTTCACCACACTCATTTTATTGTAGGTGAGCGTACCGGTCTTGTCGGTGCAAATGACAGTTGTTGCACCCATTGTCTCGCAAGCGTGGAGTTTACGTACTAGATTCTTTTCCTTCAACATTTTACGCATGCTAAGCGCAAGTGATATGGTAACGCTCATTGGGAGTCCTTCCGGCACTGTCACAACTATCAGGGTTACCGCAAGCATTACTGAGTTGATGATGACATGGATAATATCCAGTATTTCGCGCTCTCCGGAACTGCTGGTGAGGAAAAAGATCAGCAGACGTCCGATGACTACCAGTGTTGCGATGATATAACTAGCCTTGGTAATCGTTTTTGCGAGACGATTGAGCTGCTCGTTGAGAGGAGTTTCGACAGTGCTCTCCTCCTGGAGAATTTGGGCACCCTTGCCCTCTTCGGTTTCCGGTCCAACTGCTGTGACCTTATAGAGAGCAGTTCCCTCAATAAGAGTAGTACCTCTTAGGAGAAAATTCTGGGGATAGGTGCTCTCCGGTCGCGTAGGGTCAATCTCCACATATTTCCTGGTGAATGGTTCTCCGGTAAAATTGGACTCGTCAATGCGCAGGGAAACCGCCTCCAGCAGAATACCGTCTGCAGGAATCTCATCTCCACTTTCCAACTTGACAATATCCCCGAGACAGACATCTCCTCTTGGAATCTCGTATATCTGTGGCCACCCGCCCTTTTCAGATTCGTATGCGCTGCGCCACCTGAGTACCTTGACTTTACGCTCGTCCTTGGCTTTATTTAGTATCTTGAACTCTTTTTCGGCATTATACTCAAAAATAAATGCAATGCCGGTAGCGAGTAATATGGCAATAAGAACTCCCAAAGGCTCAATCAGGCAGGAGGCGGACCTTCCCATTACCAGCATCTCATACAAGGAGATACAGAGTGAGAGGCCTAGTGCTACCAGCAGAATTATTATAATGGGGTCCTTGAATTTGGCCAGATAGGCCTTCCATAAGGGTTCGCTCTCCGGTTCCGGAATAATATTGCAACCTTTTCCATTAATTACCTCCGGAGAATCTGCACAAAGGTATCTATAGTTTTTTCTGTTTTCTTCTGACATTTGCCAATTGAAATCAATTTATTGAAAAGACGAAGTTACCATTTTTTTGTGGAGGCTGTCAAAAAATAGTTGTATTTCAAATACTTTTGCTTACTTTTGCAGCTCCAATGGGGTATTAGCTCAGTTGGTAGAGCGTTTGAATGGCATTCAAAAGGTCAGGAGTTCGATTCTCCTATACTCCACACCCTTTCGCCCCGCAGAATTGTGGGGCTTTTTTGTTAGAGTGGAAAATTCCGGATTTATGAAAAAAATACGCCTCACAGCCGTTCGCAAAGTAGAACACAAAGATCTGATCGAAAAATATGAAAACCCCATTGAGCACGCATGTGATGTCAATGAAGGCGATGTTTGGATTGCAGAGGGGTGGGAAATGCCTGAAGGATTCTGTCCAAGTGCATGGGAATCCATTTCGCCATTTGTGCTGGCACTTTCACACGGAGCTTCAGGTTTTTATCACGGATGGATGAAAAATCCATACTCGGCGATGATTTCGTGCAACGACGGCTTTCGTCCCGTAAGTTTTCTTATCGAAGTGATAGATTAAAACCCCTGATAATATGAAAAAACTGATTGTCATAGATTCCTGCATGCGGGCTGAATCCAGGACAAAACTGATTCTCGATGCTGCCGTGGCTGAACTTTCCAAGAGATATGAGGTGGAGATCATTGATGTCAATTCCGTAGGACTGCCACCGTTGGATAAAGTTACTTATGTGGATCAACGAGAAAATGGGAACATTCCTCCTTTGGCTGTGGAAATAGCGCGTAAAGTAGCCGCCTGTGATCGCTTGGTTGTGGCAGCTCCTTTTTGGGATATGAGTTTCCCTGCAATTCTGAAGTCATTTTTCGAAAATATTTCACTATTCGACATAACTTTTACGGACGATGGAACTACTTGTCGCGGGCTTTGTAAATGCGAAAAAGTGCTCTATATCACAACACGCGGTATGGATATCAAGACAGGAGATCCGCTTGAGCAGGGTTTTCCATATCTGACTGCCCTTTCATTTCTCTGGGGCCTCGGTGAAGTGATCACCGTCGCCGCTACCAATATGGACTACCTTTCTCCCGAGGAGCTTGCTTTGCGTATTGAAGCTGCTAAAAAAGAGGCAGTTAAGGTTAGTTTCGAGTTCTGAGTATTGAGTTCCGAGTGAGTTGTTGAGTGATGAGTATGTAGTGTTGCGGGGTACGTGTTGCAGGGTTCGGGGAAGTTGGCAAATGTAGCTAGTAGCTAACGGCCAAAGGCTAGCGACCTGCACTAAAAAAGAGAGCTAAATGCTCTCGAAAATAGGAGCAAAGCGAGTACGCAGCGCTTCTGCGCTGCTTTGGTTCCCTAGGGGAACCATCAAAAGGAGGGGTAGATAAGGAGCGAAGCGACCTGCACTAAAAAAGAGAGCTAAATGCTCTCTTTTTTAGTGCCCAGGACAAGACTCGAACTTGCACGCCGTTATCCAGCACTAGCCCCTCAAGCTAGCGTGTCTACCAATTTCACCACCTGGGCGTGAATTAGGATTGCAAATATCAATCAATTTTTTCAAATACGCAAAAAATATTTAACTTAGTGTAATTATTTTATATAATACTATAATAATTATGATTGAACGCTATACGGAGGAAATTGCCAAAATGATACCCTCTGCATTCAAATCTAAAGGTCACACCATATACCTGCTTGGCAAACTTACAGATGAGGTTGAAGATGGATTTATTACCAACCTTTTGCTGCCTCTTGTGGAGGCTATAAAAGATGATTTAGTGGAAAGTGTTTTTTTCTTGGGAGAAACTTCTTTGGTAAATGCCCTTGTGGAATGCTCCACACCGAGAACTCTTGGTTTTGATATCACCACAGACTCAGAAATGGAGGAAAAAGAGTTTCTCGACGGCAATTGCGGTTATGCTGCTCTTATCACTCTTAATTCGCAACAGGAGAATCCTTTTATCGAGATGATGTTTGATGCTGGTGTATCATTGATGTTGCTGGGTCATGTAACGAAGGGCAGTCTTAGAATAGACGACCGCGATTGTGGCTTTATTGGAGATTACGTGAAGTAATTATGCTCAATAAGGATACGGGATCCATGTCTGCGATGTTTGACAACATCGCTCCGAAATATGACTTCCTCAACCGTTTGCTTTCCCTGGGTATGGATCGCCTTTGGAGGCGTCGTTTGGTCAGGCGTCTTGATAAGTCGCTCAGACTTCGTACCGGAGATAATGGTAATACAACAACTGCGATTCTGGATGTGGCTTGTGGGACGGGCGATTTGACAATTGCGTTAGCTCGCAAGGGTTGGTCTATTACGGGGGTTGATATTTCCCGAGGTATGGTGGAAATAGCCCGCCGGAAATGTGTTGCAAAGGGTGTAGAAGCTTCTTTCGAGATTGCTTCCGCCGATTCGCTTCCTTTCGCTGACGGTGCATTTTCCGCTGCGACTATCTCTTTCGGTATCCGTAATTTTGACCGGAGGTCGGAGTGCATTGATGAGATATTCCGTGTTATCGCCCCTTCCGGAGAGTTGATGATACTTGAGTTTGCGTTACCACGCTGTAGTATTTGGAGAGCAATTTATATGTTTTACTTTAAGTACATATTGCCCTGGATTGGAGGAATAGTTTCGGGCAATAGAAGTGCCTACCGTTATCTGCCCGAGTCGGTGATGCAGTTTCCAGCTTATGAGGAATTCTGTGCTGAACTTACTGCTGCGGGTTATACCGATGTTTCTTATGAGTCCCTTATGTGTGGAGTGGCTCTTTTGTACAAAGCTCATAGACCTTAGATTAAGATTATGACCTGGACTCTTTTTTGGAAAATATGCTCCTTTGCCCTCTATTTCGCCAATATTATCCTGGTGATTTATGTTGTTTGGAGACTTGTGATGAAAAAATCGGATCCCATGAAGACACTTACATGGATTCTGGTGCTGATTCTGCTGCCCTATATTGGATTGATCCTTTACCTGCTCATAGGTCAAAATTATCGCAAGGATGCCATTTTCAAAAATAAGAGAATAGTGGATGTGGAGGTGCGCAAAAAACTCGCTTTGGACCAATTGCATCACTACAAAGAATTGGATAATTTGCCAATCCCGGTCTCTCCATATAAGAAACTTATCCGTCAGAATCTGCTGGGCAATTATAGCATACTCACAGTAATCGACAAAATAGATTTCTATTTCTCCGGAAAGGAGGCACTCGATGCTATGATTGCCGATATGGAGTCGGCGGAACAACATATACATTTACAGTCATTTATATTTATGGATGACAATATAGGAACCCGTATCCGCGATCTTTTGATCAAAAAGGCCTCTGAAGGAGTAGAGGTGCGGGTTATCTACGATAGCGTTGGCTCTATAAAGACCAAAAGACGCTTCTTCAATGAGATGCGTCAGGCAGGCATAGAAGTGCTCGAATTCTCACCGGTGCGTATTTTCAGACCCACCTATAAGATCAATTATCGCAATCACCGCAAAATACTTGTCATTGACGGTCGCGTTGGGTACATAGGTGGTATTAACATAGCAGACCGCTATTATGACGGTGGCGTCTATGAAGAGTGGAGGGATACTCAGATCAGAGTAGAAGGGGAGGCCGTTTTTCCGATGCAGTCAAGTTTTTTACTTGACAGATATTTTACCATAAACCGACATCTGACGCGTCGCAGGAAGTATTACTCTGATATAGACATTGAAAATCTTTATCGTCACAAAGCTGAGAGCGGTATTTATTCACAGTTTCTCACCTCCGGACCGGATAGCGATTGGTCCAGCATAAAGGAGTGTTACTTCTCCATGATTACCGGTGCCAGCCGACGCATTTGCATCACTACACCCTACTTTACCCCTTCAGAATCACTTATGAATGCTATTCGTACTGCATCCCTTGGAGGAGTTGAGGTCAATTTGATGATGCCCTCCCGATCGGATTCCGTGCTGATTCACTATTGCTCAATGTCCTATATCAAAGAATTGCTTAGGGCCGGTGTCAATGTTTATCTCTTCAAAAATGGCTTTCTCCATTCCAAAAGTATTAGTGTTGATGGGGAAATCTGCATGGTGGGTTCAGCAAATATGGACAATCGCAGCATGCTTTATGACTTTGAGGTGATGTCCGTAATATATAGCCCACAGTGTGCAAATATTATAGAAGAACAGTTTGGCGAAGATATTTCAAGATGTGAAAAACTTTCGCTGCAGAAATGGAAAAATCGTGGATATAAGGAGAAGATCTATGAAGGCCTCGCCCGTCTGGTAAGCCCCATGTTGTAATAATATCATTTTTTTTAATCAAACCATCGGATAATTAATTACTTTTGCGCGCCCTTTTAAATCGTAGGGCTCAAAATATGGATAGTATAAGGAACATTGCGATTATCGCGCATGTCGATCACGGTAAGACCACACTGGTTGACAGAATGATATATCAGGCACGTCTCTCCAGGGATATGGAGAAGATGGGAGAATTGATCCTCGATAGTAATGATTTGGAGAGGGAAAGAGGTATCACTATTCTTGCGAAAAATGTTTCAGTCCCCTACAAAGGAGTTAAAATCAATATAATTGATACACCCGGTCATGCCGACTTTGGAGGAGAGGTAGAGAGAGTTCTAAATATGGCTGACGGTGTACTGCTGTTAGTGGATGCCTTCGAAGGGACAATGCCCCAAACCCGTTTTGTGCTGCAAAAAGCTATCGAGATGGGCAAGAAACCGATTGTGGTTATCAACAAGGTTGACAAACAGAACTGCCGTCCGGACGAGGTCAACGAAGAGGTATTCGACCTGATGTTTTCTCTCAGTGCCAGCGAAGATCAACTCGACTTCAAGACAGTTTACGGAAGCGCAAAACAGGGTTGGATGTCACTGGACTGGCGCAAGCCTACAAATGACATCACGGTATTGCTTGACGCCATAATAGCTGAAATCTCCGCACCACAGGTGCAAGAGGGCACTCCGCAGATGCTGATCTCCTCGCTCGAATATTCGCCCTATGTGGGCCGTATCGCAATCGGCCGCATCACTCGCGGTGAGTTGCACTCAGGTATGCACGTAACCCTCTGCAAGAGATATGATATCAAAGAAAAGCAGAAGGTCAAGGAACTGATGGTCTTTGAGGGTCTGGAGAAGAAAAAAGTGGATAGCGTGGGCTGCGGTGACATCTGTGCTGTGGTGGGTATAGAGGGATTTGAAATCGGTGATACAATAGCCGACTTTGATAACCCTGAACCACTACCTCCAATTACTATTGATGAGCCTACGATGAGTATGCTCTTTACCATCAATGACTCTCCATTCTTCGGCAGAGAGGGCAAATACGTCACTTCGCGTCACCTTAAAGAGCGTCTCGAGCACGAACTGGAAAAAAACCTCGCGCTTAGGGTCAAACCGGGTGTTGCCCCGGATTCCTTTGTTGTCTACGGAAGGGGAGTATTGCACCTTTCTATTCTCATAGAGACCATGCGTCGCGAAGGTTTTGAACTGCAGGTTGGTCAGCCCAGAGTGCTGGATAAGACTATCAATGGACAGCGTTGTGAACCAATAGAATATCTAACCATTGAGGCCCCCGAAGAGTTTGTAGGAAGGGCGATAGAGTTCTCCACCCGAAGAAAAGCGGCACTGATACGGATGGAAGGACGTGGTGATCGCACTCATCTGGAGTTTGAAATTCCCTCCAGAGGTCTGATGGGTCTGAGAAGCAATTTGCTAACTGCCACCCAGGGAGAGGCTGTGGTATCCCACCGGTTCAAAGGATATGAACCCTACAAGGGTGACGTTGAGAAGCGTACTAATGGCTCTCTTGTTGCGCTCGAAACCGGGCTTTCGGTAGCATATGCAATGGATAAACTAAAGGATAGAGGTAGTTTCTTTATTTTTCCCGGAGAAGAAATCTACGGTGGGCAGGTGGTGGGTGCTCATTCACGCGAAAACGATCTTGTAATCAATCTGTGTAAGACTAAAAAACTCACTAACATTCGTGCAGCAGGAGCCGATGAAAAGATAATATTGCCTCCCCCGATCCGATTCAGCCTTGAAGAGGCGTTGGAATATATCCGGGAGGATGAGATGGTAGAGGTTACCCCGAAATCGATGCGTATCAGGAAGATTCTACTTGATGAAACCGCAAGAAAAAGGGCAAACCAGTAGGGGTTATTAAAAAAATTGTTATATTTGCAGCCCAATTTTGCGCCATGGAGAAGGTAAATGACAGCATAAAGGTCCCTTTGAGGGGGTTGCCCAATGGTAGTCACACCTTTGAGTACCAAGCAGATGGAGAGTTCTTTCAAACCTTTGGAAGCGAGATTATCCAGGATGCCGTATGTGATATTTGGATGGTTGTGACCAAGAGTCGTGACTTTATAAAACTTGACTGCACCATCATTGGAAGCGTTATTGTTGAGTGTGACAGATGTCTTGATGACCTGCAAATACCGATTGAGGTGAATAGGGGGCTTCTGGTCAAATTTGGTTCTGAAGAAGATGTCGACGTTGGAACTGGAGATGATGATGTGATGATGGTTGACGATACAGCGGCAATGTTGGACCTGAGTCAGTTTGTGTATGACTATGTCTGCCTGGCGCTTCCTTTACAAATGGTTCATCCCGAAGGGGAATGTAACCCTCTGATGACAGCCTATCTGGCAAAGGAAACAGGCGGTGAGGTCTCAGTTGAGTGCAATATGCCTTTCAGCGGTTTGAAAGATTTGTTGGATAATAAAAACAATTAAAATATTTTAAAATGGCACATCCTAAACGTAAGGTCTCTAAACAGCGTAGAGATAAGAGAAGAACACATTACAAGGCCACAGTTCCCACTCTGGCTACCTGCTCCAATTGCGGTGCTGCTGTAATGTATCATCATGTATGCCCTGAGTGCGGATATTATCGTGGTCGCCAACTTATTGAAAAGAGTGTCGATTAATCAAGGCATACTAAGCCAGAGAATCGGTCTGCCCCTGTAGTTCAACGGATAGAACGAAAGTTTCCTAAACTTTAGATAGCAGTTCGATTCTGCTCGGGGGTACAAGTGGTACGAGGTACGGGTTGCGGGGTACGTGGTGAATACTAGGTAGTTACAAAAAAGACGGAATTTTTTCCGTCTTTTTTGTGTTTTTTCAAATAGTAATGTTTAGTTGTCAATCGGATTCGCCTGCGGCTTTCAGTCGTTCTGCGTTTTCAGCAATCTGCAATAGATCAATTACTTCCTGGATTGCTCCGTCCATAAATACGGGGAGATTATGCATTGTGTAGTTGATACGGTGATCCGTTACACGTGACTGAGGATAGTTGTATGTGCGGATTTTAGCGGAACGGTCTCCTGTAGAAACCATGGTTTTGCGCTTTGCTGAAATTTCGTTGAGATATTTCTCATATTCCATATTGTAAAGGCGGGTGCGGAGTTCAGCCAAAGCCTTGTCATAGTTCTTGATCTGGGACTTTTCGTCCTGACACTGAACCACAATTCCCGAAGGGATATGTGTCAGTCTGATAGCCGAATAAGTGGTGTTTACAGACTGACCGCCGGGTCCTGAAGAACAGAATGTGTCTTTACGGATGTCATTCATATTGAGTTCGATGTCAAACTCATCTGCTTCGGGCAGCACGGCAACGGAAGCCGCAGATGTATGTACACGGCCCTGTGTTTCTGTCTGGGGCACACGCTGTACGCGGTGTACTCCGCTTTCATACTTGAGAGTGCCGTAAACATTGTCACCGGAAACCTTACAAATCAACTCCTTGAAGCCACCCGAAGTGCCTTCTGACTGACTGGTAACCTCAAGTTTCCAATTCTTGCGCTCGCAATATTTGGCATACATTCGGAACAAGTCTCCGGCAAAAATTGCCGCTTCATCTCCTCCGGTACCTCCACGAATCTCCATAATGGCATTTTTGCTATCCTGAGGATCAGCAGGAATAAGAAGAACCTTAATTTCTTCCTCCATTTCCGGCAATTTCTCCTCAATCACGGCAATTTCTTCCTTGGCCATTTCACGCAAATCCTCGTCTTTCTCATTTTGAAGAATATCTTTGGCACCTTCGTAGTCCGACAACATTTTGCGGTACTTATTACCGGCAGCAATAATAGGTTCAAGCTCTTTGTACTCCTTGTTTAGTTGTACATAGCGCTTCATATCAGCAATAACTTCGGGATCAGCTATCTGCTTTGAAATGGAGTGGAATTTCTCTTTAAGTCCGTCCAGTTTAGATAATATATTATTGTCTGCCATAATTGCTTGTCAAAATTTTGCCGCAAAGATATAAAAAAACATATTATTCATTCTTTTTATCTTTAGCCTTATCCTTTCTCTCTTTCTCTTTTTGTTGTCTTTCTTTTACCTTGGTTACCTCTTCGGGTGAGAGCCATTTCGCCAACCAGGCATCTGTTTCGTAGAGCATATGCATCACATTTTCATAAGCTGAATAGCCGTGGCTCTCGTAAGGGAGCTGTAGGTATCTGGCTGTTCCTCCATGTCCTGCAACGGCGTGGTATAGGCGTTCTGACTGGATGGGGAATGTGCCGGTGTTGTTGTCCATCTGGCCATGTATAATCAGAATAGGAGTTTTGAGTTTATCTGCATAATTAAAGGGTGACATCTTATCATAGACCTCCTTTGCTTTCCAGTAATTTCTTCTTTCGCTTTGGAATCCAAATGGGGTAAGAGACCTGTTGTAAGCGCCGCTACGCGCAATGCCGGCTTTAAACAGATCGGTGTGAGCCAGCAGATTAGCAGTCATAAATCCGCCATAAGAGTGGCCTCCGATAGCAACTCTGTCTCTGTCCCCGACTCCGATGGAGTCAATGAAATTGATGGCGGCTTCTGCGTTCATTATCAGCTGGCTGATGAACACATCGTTCGGCTCTTTGTCCTTATTTTCCGAGATTATATACATCGAAATACCGTCCATTACTGCGTAGCCCTGAGTAACCCAGAGTACTGCAGAACCGTAACCTGGCCTGAGGAAATTATATCTCGCAGGGCGACTCTTCTCAGCTTCGGCCACACTCTTGAATTCATAAGGATATCCCCACATAAGCACGGGAAGTCTGCCATCTCTCTCTTGATCATAGTCAGCAGGCAACCAGAGATTGGCACTGAGTGTCACTCCGTCTGCACGTTTGTATGTTACGAAATTTCTGGTTACTCCACTTAAGATGGGCACCGGGTTTTCAAAGAAAGTAAACTGTCTGTGAGTGTTCTTTCTATTTCTGATATCCACCGCATAGTAGTTGGGAACTTCACTTATGGACTGTCGTTCGGAGATAAATTTGAGTCGATTGAAATCTGTAATCCCTATCACGCGCTCCTGGTAGGGCGCAGTACCGCTCCATAAATTCTCTATTTTGCCATTTTTGATGGTAATTTTGTCAATGAAAGACATTCTGTCTCCATTTTCATCAGGACGTCTGGTGTCATTGAGGAATAAATGGGAACATTTGCCGTCAGTATAGAGCACTCTTCTGCCATACTGATTGGGGACCGTCCAAAAGCGTCCGTAAACAGGAAAATTACCCAGGGTGTCCACATCTGTGCTTTCGGTAAAGAGAATATGTTTAGGTGCAATTGTATCGCAGGGAGTGAATGCTACTGTCCTGGTAAACTTCTGTTTCTGCGAACTTTCCGTGTAGACCGCAAGCTGGGAATTCCCCCAGGTGATGCGACCTATTCTGTATTCAGGAGCCAGCACCAATTGTTTCTCTTCAAGGTTGAAAGGTTCGGAGCACTGATAGATTTTGTCGGTAAAAGTCTTTTCGGGTTGCTCTTCATTATCGTCTGCGTTAGTATCCGGTGCAGCAAATGGCGAGGGACTCGATTCTCCCTCTCTCCAAACGAGGGTAGCTGGCATATCGCTTCTCCATTCAAACCCCATTTTGCGTGGGGGTTCGGGAATGTTGGCTGCGGAAGTATCTTTAGGAGCTTTGTCGCGGAGTGCCTTTTCGGCTTTCTCCTTGTTGGTATTGCTCAGTACGACCAGAGTCTTTCCGGAAATAGTGCGGATTTCGCGAATACTCGGGAAGGAATTATGTCCTTCCATATAGGAGTAGGGGTGTTGTTCGGTTGTAACCATCATAAAGCGTGAGTCGGGTGAAATGTCATAGTCGCGCACCACTTCCTTAGGGCCTGCGATTGAGGTTTCTCCGTTGCTATAAATGGCGAACATTACTGTACAGTAGTAATCGTAGAGTATTTTGTCGAAAGGTGATGTGAGCAGATCCTGATATGTCCTTACGGAGTTCCTCTCTCCAAGGTTTTCCTGTACGACCGGACCGTCGGGAAGGGTTGGAGTGGGTACCGGGCCAATGTCGGATGGAACGCTTTTGTAAATAATTCTCTCGTCATCAAGAAATTCGTATGCACTACTGTTGGAAATGGTAGTGTTCACTTTGTGCTTGTTGATTTTGATTGCTTTAGGAGTCGGATCCATAACATTGACGCGCCAAAGTTCCATCTCGTCCGGAGTTTCATTCAGAAAGCAAAAGTATTTGCCGGAAGGTGACCATTTTATATCTCGGATCATGGCATCCGAGGGCATTTCCGCTATTTGAGTCAAACCACCGGTGGCCACATCGAGCAGGGTGATTGTGTTGAAATATGATACACGGGTTTCTGTGAAATTTTTGGGGTTGATGCGAATACCGCCGATACGTAGTTCTTCGGCTGCTAGAGTCGCGAGGGGTACTAGGGCGCACTCTCTTTCAGCTATTATCCCACGTGTATAGTCGGGACTGAATGTTATATTGGGAAAGGGTTTGGACATAATAATTTCTGCAATCTCCTTTGGAGGCATTTGATATTTGATGTCCTGTGCACCTGCAATCAGCGTGATAATTGCTGCAACTGTCGTGAAAATGAGATGTTTGAAGTGGTTCATGGTGTTTATAGGATTTAAATTTTCGTAATGAGCAAAAATAATAAAAATATGCAAACATTTTTTGCATTTGATTGAAATAGTGACTACTTTTGCACGCCCTTGGTAAAAGGGATCTATAAATATAGTCTAACTACTTATTGCAAAAAAATTATTAACCAAATGAGTGAAGAATTGATTGATGTCGCAGTAGAGGAGCAGGCTCCGATAGAAACACCGGAGCAGGTAGAAGCCCCCATCGAAACTGCAGACGAGGCCACAAAGGCCAAAAAAATTAGCAATGCATCGGCTGACAACAGCACCTTTAACTGGGATGCATTCGAAAGCGAAGATTTCTATGATGCTGACAGAGCAGCCATAGAGGAGAGTTACAGCCAAACCCTTTCACGCGTTAATGAGAACGAAGTTGTAGAGGGTGTAGTGGTTGCAAAAGACAAAAGGGAAGTAATTGTGAACATCGGCTACAAGAGCGAAGGTGTAATCAATATTTCCGAGTTCCGTTACAATCCCAACCTTCAGGTAGGCGACAAGGTTGAGGTATTCGTGGAGAACGCAGAAGATAAGAGGGGACAGCTTATTCTTTCCCATAAAAGGGCACGCTCCCTCCGTGCTTGGGATAAGATCAACGAAGCATATGATAAGGAAGAAGTTATCGAGGGCTTCGTGAAATGTCGCACTAAGGGCGGTATGATTGTTGACGTGTTTGGTATAGAGGCATTCCTCCCCGGCTCACAGATTGATATCAAACCCATCAGGGATTACGATGCCTACGTTGGCAAAACTATGACCCTCAAGATCGTTAAGATCAATCACGAGTTCCGTAATGTTGTAGTATCACACAAGGCTCTTGTTGAGGCAGAGCTCGAGGCTCAGAGGGCAGAAATGATGAAGAAGCTTGAGAAAGGCAACATCGTTGAAGGTACAGTTAAGAACATCACTTCTTATGGTGTATTCGTTGACCTTGGAGGTATTGACGGTCTTATCCATATCACTGATCTCTCATGGGGCAGAATCAACCATCCTGAGGAGGTAGTAGAACTGGATCAGAAGATCAATGTCTTTATTCTCGATTTCGATGAGCAGAGGAAGAGGATTGCACTCGGTCTCAAGCAGCTCTATCCACATCCATGGGATTCTCTTGATGAAAATCTTCAGGTAGGAGACAAAGTTACCGGCCGCGTGGTTGTTATTGCTGACTACGGTGCATTCGTTGAGATCCAGCCCGGCGTTGAAGGTTTGATTCACGTATCGGAGATGTCGTGGTCACTACACCTCCGTAGCGCACAGGATTTCCTCAAGGTAGGTGAAGAGGTAGAAGCATGTATACTGACACTTGATCGCGAGGAGCGCAAGATGTCTCTCGGTATCAAGCAACTCAAACCCGATCCATGGGCTACCATTTCAGAGAAATATCCCATCAATTCCAAACATACGGCCACAGTTCGCAATTTTACCAACTTCGGCATTTTCGTAGAGCTTGAGGAAGGTGTTGACGGTCTTGTACATATTAGTGATCTCTCATGGACTAAGAAGATCAAACATCCTTCAGAGTTCACTTCAATAGGTGATTCTCTTGAGGTTGTGGTTCTTGAGATGGATCAGGACAATCGTCGTCTCAGCCTTGGTCACAAACAGATCGAGGAAAATCCCTGGGATGAGTACGAGTCACTATTTACAGTAGGTTCAGTTCATGAGGGTACTGTCAAGGCATTCGCTGACAGGGGCGCTACCATCACTCTTGAGCATGGCATTGAAGGTTATGCTTCTAACAGGAACCTCGTAAAAGAAGACGGTACAACCGCAAAGATTGATGAGGTTCTTCAGTTTAGAGTTATGGAGTTCAACAAGAACAGCAGAAAGATTACCCTGTCACACACCAAACTCTTTGAAGAGGCAAAGAAGGAAGAGAGCCGCGACAAAAGAAAAGAGAGCGACTCAGAGGCCACCTCAACTCAGAAAGCAGTAAAGAAGCTCAAAGCAAATCTTGAGAAGACCACTTTGGGTGACATTTCGGAGCTTGCTGCTCTTAAGAGTGAGATGGAAAGCAAAGAGAGCGAGAACGAATAATCCTAAATGGATTTCTCTTTAACGATAATGGGAACGGCATCAGCCCGTCCCGTTGCCGACAAATATCCAAGCGCCCATGTACTGAAAATACACGGGCGTTTGTTTTTGATAGATTGCGGTGAGGGAACACAGCTCCAGCTCTCCCGCTACGGTTTCTCTCATGTAAAAATCGATAGGATTTTTATTTCACATCTCCATGGAGATCATCTGTTTGGGATTTTCGGACTAGTTTCCACTATGGCGTTAATGGGCAGAACAGCGCCCCTGTATATCTATGCCCCTGTTGGATTTGCGGAAGTGCTTGCCTTTTTTATGGAGCATTTTGGTGAAGGTGTAATATTTGACATAATACACGTTCCGCTGACATCTGTCGTTCCTTTAGTTATTTACGAAGGCAGATCGGTTGAGGTGAGCACGTTCGGTCTTAACCATAGGATAGATGCATTCGGATTTCTCTTCAGAGAAAAAGAGCCGGCAAGAAATATCCACAAATGGAAAATAGAGGTTGATAATCTCACATTGACCGAGATAGGTGCTCTTAAAAGAGGTGAGGATGTAGTCAGGGCAAACGGAGAATTGCTTAAAGTAGAGGATTATACCTATATTCCATACAAGGGGCGTTCATTTGCATACTGCAGTGATACTGCACCTTTCCCGAAACTTGCCTCTTACCTCCGTGGTGTGGATCTTCTCTATCATGAAGCGACATTTGCGGAAGATCTTCACGATATGGCCCGCACCACATTTCATTCTACGGGAGCTCAGGCTGCTTCGGTGGCACTTGAGGCCGGAGTGGGCAGGCTTGTCATAGGGCATTTTTCATCCAGGTATAGAGATTTAAACACTATCCTGGAAGAGGCACGGGCCATTTTCCCGGTAACGGAAATTGCTCGTGAGGGTATGAAATTTGATATACCACTTATCAGGTTTTCCGAAGAGTAGAGAATGAAAAGAACTGTTACCATAATACTTGCACTTCTGCTGGCTGCAATGTCAGTACCGCGACTCTCCGCACAACCACAGAGTGCCCGTGTCAAAGAGGCTCTTGATATTATCAAATCCAAATACATTGATACCGTTAATATCCATCATTTGGTGGACAATGCCATATCAAAAACACTTCTTGAACTCGATCCTCATTCCTCTTTCATACCCGCAGATCAGGTGGCCTCTGCCAATGAGTCACTCAGTAGTTCGTTTGAGGGTATTGGTATAGAGTATCTGATGATTGATGATACTCTCACGGTGCAGTCGGTGGTGACTGATGGACCTTCCGATTCCGCAGGAATATTACCCGGAGATAAGTTTATAAGGGCTGACGGACAGGCTATCGCCGGAGTTTCGCTACCGGCGACTGCCATTCAGAAGCTTCTCAGAGGTAAAAAGGGTACCAAGGTCATAATTGAACTGCTCAGACAAGGAATCAGCGATACTCTCTCATATGTTATAACCAGGGACAGAATACCTGTCAGAAGTGTGGATGCAGCCTATATGCCTGAACCGGGTATTGTCTATGTAAGATTGAGTCGCTTTGCAATGGAATCCCCCCTGGAAGTAACCAGATGCATACACGATCTTTCCAGGGACTACCCAAGAGGGGTAATACTTGATCTTAGAGGCAACTTCGGAGGATATTTGCACTCTGCCGGAATGGTGGCAAATATCTTTCTCTCCTCTGGACAACTGATATTTTATACGGAAGGGCTCAACAGCCCAAGGCTTGATTTCAGTGCCAGAAAGGATGGACTCTACCCTTTCGGTCCACTGGTATTGCTGGTTGATGAGAACTCCGCCTCTTCAAGTGAAATAGTCGCCGGAGCAATTCAGGATTGGGATAGGGGAGTGATAATTGGGCGTAGGACTTTCGGCAAGGGACTTGTTCAGCGTACTTTCAAGCTATCCGATGGATCCCAGTTAAATCTGACAGTGGCGCGCTACCACACCCCCTCGGGTAGAGTAATTCAGGCTCCTTATGAAGAGGGTAAGCGCGATGAGTATTACAGCCACCAATACTCCGACCGCTATACAAGTGGTGAGATGTTTAGCAGGGATAGCATAAAAGTGGATGATTCTCTAGAGTTTACTACTCTCAATCTCAAAAGAAAGATTTATGGCGGTGGAGGCATTATTCCCGACATTTTCGTGCCGAGAGATACTTCAGGCATCACTCCTTACTATAGATCCCTTGTGTTGAGGGGCTTCATAAATG
This sequence comes from Bacteroidales bacterium, assembly GCA_012728975.1. Taxonomy (GTDB): domain Bacteria; phylum Bacteroidota; class Bacteroidia; order Bacteroidales; family UBA932; genus Cacconaster. Next base: position 22,428 of record JAAYDZ010000065.1, on the reverse strand, counting down.
GTTTTATTAACCGCTATGTTGATATGCACAGAGCGGATTTCGATCCCGAAATGCCATTTGAAGAGTTTTATGCCAGCTATAACCTCGAAGATGAACTGCTTGCCGGACTTATAAAGTATGCCAGAGAATCGGGACTGGAGCCCAATTATGACCATATATCATCATCGCTCAAGTTAATATCCACACAACTCAAAGCGTTACTTTCCAGATCTATTTATGGGAGTACGGCATACTATCGTGTAATCAATATGGAAAACGACCGCGAGTTTTCCGTGGCGATGGAGGTCATCAAAAAATGGGATAATTGATATTCCGGTTAGTTCTCAGTTGATTTTGCTTTTTCTCTTGCGGTAAAAGCCCGGTGATATGCCCTGGCATTCCTCAGATGCTCTTTATAATCCTTTGCAAATGAATGTTGACCGTCAAAGGTATCTTTAGCGCAAAAGTAGATATATTCGTGATCCTCATAGTTGAGCACGGCATCGAGTGCGCTGATGGGAGGTATGGTAATGGGGCCGGGAGGAAGTCCGGTGTGTTTGTAGGTGTTATATGGTGAATCCACATTTAGGTGGGTTCTGAGGACTCTTCTGATGGAACGGTCACCTATTGCAAAAAGTACTGTAGGGTCAGCTTGAAGCCTCATTCCCTTCTTTAGTCTGTTCATATAGACACCGGCTACGGTAGCCATTTCGGGCTCATATTTCGTCTCTTCTATGACTATCGATGCGAGTGTGCTTACCTGATCTTTTGTCAGACCTATTGAGTCAGCTTTTGCACAGCGTTCCTCGTTCCAAAATCTGTCATATTCTTTTTTCATTCTCTCCAGAAATTCCACCGGAGTCACTGTCCACCACATTTCATAGGTGTTGGGTATGATCATTCCAGGATAAGATGCTTCTGTAAAGCCAAATGAGTGCATAAGGATAGTATCAGATAAGACCTGCATAAATAGAGTTGAATCTGCCTCTAGTTTTGAGGAGAGAACTTGGGCCAGTTTCTCTTTAGAACGTATATATCCGCTGATGGTCACATTGGTCGGTGTCTGCCAACCGTGTGCGATGGTCCTTATTATTACTTTATTGTTCATTCCCTTTTTGAACTTATATAAGCCGGGCTCAAAATATCTTTCGAGATCCATCGTCCTTGCGGCAATGTGGAATGTGGCTTTGTTAGCGAGTATTCCCGATGTGTCTATGGCAGTACTTAACTGCTCGTAGTCCATATTGCGGTAAATCTTGATAAATCCCTCTTCAGCAATGTTGTTTTTCTGGAAGATGAAATAATATCCGCAAGCAAGAAGGGCTCCAATTAAGGCCAGTGATACCAGCACGATCAAGATAATTTTCTTATGAAGTTTCATCTGATTCTTTTTCTTAAATTTATGATACTGCCTGGGAGAGGTTCCGTCCCAATATCCAGATTGTTGTATTTACGCAGGTATTTGAGACGTACACCATATCGTTGTGAGATACTCCAGAGTGTTTCATCCTCTTCGACTACGTGACGGTCGAGATGCCTTGCGCTCTCCTTTCGTTTCTTTTCAAGATAAATGACCATTCCAGGTTTGATTTTCGCCTTTCTGTCAAGGTCGTTGAAGCGGTAAAGTTCGAATTTGAATAGGTCATACTCTTTTGCAAGGGATTTGAAAGTGTCATACTCCGTGGCTATGATGTAAGCCACTTTGTTGCGACTGTAAACTTCCCGATAAAGGGAGACGCGGTAAAGAGGCGAGCCCTTTTTAGGATGTATTCTGACAGAGACTTCAGCTTCGGCCGGAGAGGGGGGAAGTAATGATACGGTATCGTATTGGTAGAGACGATGTTCTTCGATGATGGAAATCAATAATTCAGCATAATTGGGCGCGGTAGCATAGCCCGCCTTTTTAAGACCGTAGCACCATCCTTTATAGTCGTAAGGCTCTAGATCAAAGAGAAAGGCATATCGGTCCCAATACCTGAGAAAATCGGAGTGGTCCCGGAATGATTCTTCAACACGGTCGTACTTTCTGAAACACTCGTTTGGAGCATCATCGGTATGTCTGATCGTTTTTCCATCCCATCCATGGCATTTAATGCCAAAATGGTTGTTGGCTTCTGTTGCAAGATAGGAGTTGCCATTGCCCGACTCCAGACAGGCTTGGGCCAGTGTGATGCTGGCTGGAATACCGGAAATAGCCATTTCTTTGATCGCAAGATCACTGTATCGTGCAATGTATTCGCTACGGCTCATTCGGGGGGATTGCCCTGCAAGCAGCTGCGAAACAGCGATGGCCAATATGCATATCACTCGTTTCATTTCTGTTCAACCTGACAAAGGTAGTACATTTGGTCAAAACTAAAAGTATTTGATAAATAATCCCATGAAGCGCTCTGTAAAAATTTTGAACTACTATTGTGTGAAATCCAATTAGTCGGTTTCTATAATTTTGTGGAAAATTTCGATTATCTTCGCAGGGAATCTTTAACACAATGCGATGAAAAAAGTAATAGTGGTAACTGGTGGTGAACGTTCCGGAAAGAGTTCGTATGCACAAAAGTTAGCATTAGAGCTTTCTCCACATCCTGTTTATCTGGCAACTGCCAAAATTTGGGATGAAGAATTTAGCCAACGGATTATCCGTCATCAGCAGGCAAGGGGAGATGAATGGAGCAATATTGAGGAAGAAAAGGAACTGAGCAGACATCAGTTAGGCGGTAGAGTAATCGTGATAGATTGTGTCACTTTATGGTGTACAAATTGGTTTTACGATTTGAATTCCGATGTAGATAAATGTTTGGCCGAAATGAAGTCAGAATTTGATCGTTTTACATCACAAGATGCAGTGTTTATCTTCGTGACCAATGAGATAGGTATGGGAGGCACTTCGGAAAATGAGCTGCAACGTAAGTTCGTGAATTTGCAGGGTTGGATCAATCAATATATTGCAGCTCAGGCAGATGAGGTGTTTCTAATGGTGTCGGGTATTCCACTCAAAATCAAATAAGAGCATGAAATATATTATTGTTCTTTGTGACGGTATGTCGGATAGACCAATAAAGTCTCTGAATAACCAAACTTTATTGCAATACGCAAGGACTCCCAATATGGATCTGTTGGCAAGCCTGGGGCGTACCGGGCAGCTTTTGACAATTCCGGTAGGGTTTGACCCCGGCAGCGAAGTGGCCAATATCTCCATTCTAGGTTATGATTTGTCTGACATTCAGGAAGGTAGAGCTGCGTTTGAGGCGATCGGTATTGGAGTTGAGTTACAAAATAAGGATTTGGTGTTGAGGTGTAATTTGATCAATATTGAAGGCGATTTTTTGAATAATCATACAGCCGGATATATCACAACAGAAGAGGCGGAGGTTTTGTTAACCTATCTGCAAGAACATTTAGGAAATGATCGGATTCGGTTTTATAGTGGGAAACAATTTCGTCATCTGGTTGTGGTAAAAGAGGGTGATAAACAATTGGAGTGTACCCCTCCTCATGAGGTTCCATTACAACCTTACTATAATTACCTGCCAAAAGCGATAACGATTGAAGCAAAGGAAACCGCCTCTTTGATCAATGACTTAATGAGCAAATCACACAAATTTTTGACAGACCATCCCGTTAATCTAAATCGTATAAGCAAAGGGAAAGTGCCTGCCAATGGCATTTGGCTATGGAGTCCGAGTCATCGTGTAAAGATTAAATTACTATCGGAAATATATCCTGCTATCCAAAAAGGTTCTGTGATTTCTGCCACGGATTTGATGAGAGGTATAGGTGTTTGTGCCGGACTTCACCCTATCAAAGTTGAGGGAGCAACAGGCTTATATGATACTAATTATAAAAATAAATTAGATGCCGCACTCGATGCATTAGTGACTGATGATTTTGTTTATTTGCACATTGAGGCCTGTGATGAAGCGGGACACGCAGGAGACATTCCAACTAAACGGCTTTCCATCGAGAATATAGATGAGCAGATAGTAGGACCTCTTTATGAGGCTTTAAAGAGTTGGAAAACACCCGTATCAATAGCTATTCTTCCAGACCATTCAACCCCTTGCGAGATTCGCACCCATACATCAGATCCGGTCCCATTTTTGATTTATTATCCCGGCATTACTCCTGATAATGTTCAGAGGTTTGATGAAGTGGAGTGTGAAAAGGGAAGCTATGGCCTGCTGAAAGGAAATCAGTTTATGAATGAATTATTAAGAGTATAATATGAAAAAGTTTGCCATTTCCAACCCTGATATAAAAATATATGAGACATTAGTCGATAAAATCAACAATCTCACTAAGCCGAAAGGCTCACTGGGCTATTTGGAAGAGCTGGCTCTTCAAATCGGGCTGATTCAACAAACTTTATCACCTACTCTCAAGCACCCTCAAAATGTGCTTTTTGCTGCAGACCATGGCATTGTGGAAGAGGGAGTAACTCTTTCTCCCAAAGAGGTAACATGGCAGCAAATGATCAATTTTACTCAGGGTGGCGGTGGAGTGAACTTTTTTTGCAGACAACACAATTTTACTTTAAAACTTGTAGATGCAGGTGTTGACCATGAGTTGCCTTACGAAAAGGGTATCATCAACATGAAAGTTCGAAGGGGAACCCGCAACTATCTCTATGAAGCAGCAATGACAGAGGAGGAAATGGAACTTTGTATTGAACGAGGTGCGGCTATTGTGAGGCAGTGCTATGAGGAGGGGAGCAACATACTCAGTTTTGGGGAGATGGGGATCGGCAACACCTCTTCTTCCTCCATTTGGATGCATTGTTTCACCAATATTCCTTTGGATAAATGTGTGGGGGCCGGTGCCGGATTGAATGATGAGGGTATAATGCACAAGTTCAAGATTTTGAAAAAATCTTTGGAAAACTACAAGGGTAATGGTGCACCACTTGATATTATTCGCTATTTTGGTGGTCTGGAAATGGTAATGGCCATTGGTGCGATGCTACAGGCAGCAGAACTTAAAATGATTATACTTGTAGATGGCTTTATTATGACCAATTCTATTTTGGCAGCAAGCAAACTCTATCCTGATGTGCTGGATTATGCCATATTCGCTCATTGCGGCCATGAGTCGGGGCATAAGTTGCTGCTTGAAGCAATGAATGCAAAACCGTTATTGGATTTGGGGTTGCGCTTGGGAGAAGGGACTGGAGCCATTTGTGCCTATCCTATTGTGGATTCGGCTGTTAGAATGATAAACGAAATGGAGACTTTTCAAAAAGCTTCCATCATCAAATATTTTTAAAACAATGAATTTGCTGGCTGCATTCATTTTCTTTACGCGGCTTCCATTTTGGAGGATCAAGAATGTTCCTTCCGATTCTTTCAAGTATGTGGTTCCCTATTGGCCACTGGTGGGTTGGTTGACGGGTGGGCTTATGGTTTTGACTCTTTGGTTGTGCGCTCATATTCTGCCTGTCACAGTGGCCTGGATAGTAGCTATTGTTGTCCGTTTATTGTTGACCGGAGCTTTGCATGAAGATGGTCTGGCCGATTTTTTAGACGGTTTCGGCGGGGGAACAACGCGTGAAAGGGTGCTTTCAATTATGAAAGATTCGCACATTGGAACCTATGGTGTGATCGGATTGATTGTTTATTATTTGTTACTGATGCAGATGACTCTATTGCCATTGGAGACCCTTTGTTTGTTGGTGTTGTGTGGCGATTGTTGGGCAAAATTTGTAGCTTCTCAGATAACAAATCTATTGCCTTATGCGCGAAAAGAGGAGGAGAGCAAATCTAAAGTGGTATATAGTCGTATGCGTATATGGGAAATATGCGTTGCTCTCGTGGCCGGGGTGTTGCCGGCTATCCTTTTACTCCCTTTGCGTTTTTGGATAGCACTCTTATTTCCTGTTCCGGTCCTTCTATTGCTTTATTTGCTGATGAGGCGGAAAATAGGGGGATATACGGGCGACTGTTGCGGAGCACTATTTCTGTTGTGTGAATTATCATTTTATATAGGTGGTTTGATTATATGGAAGTTCTATTAATTCGCCATACTGCTGTAGATGTGGCCCCAGGTATCTGTTATGGACAAACCGATGTTCCGTTAAAGTCCACTTTTGAACAAGAAGCGGAAGTTGTAAAAGGTGCGTTATCAGCCTATGAGCCATTTGATGCTGTCTATACAAGTCCTTTGTCCCGATGTGCTCGCCTTGCTGTTTATTGCGGTTACCCGGATGCAGTACGCGAAAACCGTATTATGGAAATTAATTTTGGTGAGTGGGAAATGCAGCCCTATGCCGAGATTAAAGATCCCCGTTTGCAGGAGTGGTACAATGATCATCTAAATGTGGCGGCCACTGGTGGAGAGTCGTTTACGCTTTTGTATGAACGAGTTGCCGGTTTCCTGGAGGAGCTTAAAACCAAACAATATAGTAAAGTGGCCCTGTTCTGCCATGGTGGCTCCATACTTTGTGCGCAAGTTTATGCAAAAACTATCTCTGTTGAAGATGCTTTTAAATCTTTAATGCCGTATGGGAGTATTGTCAGCATCGATATTTAATAGGGGAGAAAGAAACTTAGCGAGAGTACTATTGCCATCATTACTAACTCTGTCATTCGATTAATCCGGATGGCCCTTTCCATATCCTTTGTTGTAAGCAGACGATCATTGGTGCCGATAAAGGGCTTCCATACCTCCTTTCCGAAGTAGTTGTGAGGACCACCGAAACGACAATTCAGGATTCCCGCCAAAGCAGCTTCAGGATAACCGGCATTTGGGCTGATGTGTTGTTTGCCATATTTTCTCACAAAAGAAAAGAGAGAAAATTTTCCTGACACCAACACCATTAGAAAAGCTGTGAGACGGGCCGGCAGATAGTTGACAACATCATCCAGACGAGCAGCGAAGCGGCCGAAATCCTTATAGCGTTCATTGCGATAGCCGATCATGGAGTCGAGTGTATTGATCATCTTGTAAACCATCATGCCTGGAACTCCCGCCAACAAATACCAAAAGAGCGGTGCTATCACACCGTCGCTTAGATTTTCGGAAAGTGTTTCAAGGGCGGCACTCCTTATTTCCTGTGCCGACATTTCCGAAGTGTCGCGTCCGACAATACGTGATACCTGTTGCCGTCCTTCAGGCAGCGATTGTTCCACAATAAGGAAAACTTTACGGACCTCCCGAATCAAGGTGGTTCCCGCCAAACAATAGAAGACGAATAACGCATTTAAGAGAATTAAAAGCAGGGGAGAAAAATTTGCTATAAGCTTTTGCAGTCCCAGCATAAGGAAGAAAATGCCGGCTACCAGCAATAAAGTCAAAATCATCCCTTTCAAAAAGCGCCTGTTCCCTCTATTGAAAGCCTGTTCCCCGGCATCAATCATCTTGCCGAAGCCTACAACCGGATGTGGCAGCGAAACAGGGTCACCGAATAGCAGGTCAAGCCCCCAGGCTATTAAAAGGCTGATGGATTTTATCATAAAACTCCTCAATTATCAATCCATTGGGAAATTGCTGCCACCAATAGGTCATTTTCCTTCGGCGTTTGTGTTGCAACACGGAAAAAACGCTCGTCCAACCCTTCGAAGTTGGATGCATCCCTTATCAATATTCCATGCTCTTTTGCCAAATAATCCTTTAATTCCGAGGCTTTTCCCTTGCAAAGAGAGGCCAGCATGAAATGAGTTTGTGTTTCCAATACTTCAATCCCCAAGCTTTTCAGATTGGAGCGCAACCGTTTTGTCTCTTCCAGATAGGCATGTAAATTGATAGGTGCTTCCTGAGGGTTATCCAAAAAAAATAGGCCCGCCTCTATTGCAAGCTGATTAACCGACCATGGCATACGGTGGTTGCGCAGTCGTTGCAATAAAGCAGGATTTCCCGTAATATATCCCAATCTTAATCCCGGAATTGCATAACGTTTAGTCATGGAATGAAGCAGAAATAGATTGGGGAAACTTGCAGCTTCTTTGGCACTGAATGTCTTGGCAAACGTGAAAAACTCGTAGGATTGATCGATGATGAAACAGACTTTAGGATTATGCTCAATTACCATTTGGAGACGATCAATATCATAAACCTTTCCGGTAGGATTGTTGGGATTACAGAGCCAAAGAGTCTGAATTTCCTCCGACAACAAATATGACTCTTTCTTATCAGGCAGACTAAAAATAGAGCTTACATTGTGTCCATGTATAAGACAAGCATCGGCATATTCGCTAAATGTAGGCTGGAGAATAGCCGTATCAGCTCCACGAAAAGCCTGAGCTATCAGGTATATAGCCTCTGTTGCTCCGTTTGTGACACATACTTCTTTGCTGTTCAGGTCTTTTATGATTGCCAATTTTGCTTCCAATGAATAGGGCTCAGGCTCGGGATAACTCCCTATCTCATTCATACATTTGCACAAGTGTGCTTTCAGCCCCTCAATGTTTACCTTATTGTAAACATTGGAACTGAAGTTCGCTTTCATCTTTTTGCCATACCTGTAGGCATCATCTCCATGTCCCTTAATCATCTTCTTTCGTCAATATTTCATAAACCAGTGGCAGATTTATATGACTGCGTATAAGTTCTGCCAACTTGTCGTATTGTTCTTCCTTGAATTTATTATAATCGAATGTGCTCTCTACATTTGATTTTTTTAGATGTGGCTCCAATAAAAAATCTATGAATAGCGGATTGTCCAGAATGCCGTGAATGTAAGTGCCCATGCAGGTAGGGCTTAGCAAGAAACCATCCGTCTCCCCATTAGACAACTGGTTCAAAGGGGATGCAGTAGTGTTTTCCAAAAGCAAAGTCCTTCCCATATGAATTTCATAGCCTTTCATTATTCCTCTTCTTCCGTTTAGTGAAAATTCCACTTGACGGGTCACTTTTTCCTTCCCAATTTCAGTTATAGTAGGAAGTAAACCAAGGCCGGGCAACACTTCAATCTCTCCCTCCATATTAAATGGATCCCTTATTTGCTGTCCCATCATTTGGTAGCCCCCACAAATACCCATAATTGTGCTGCCCTTCCTGTGGGCTCGGAGTATGGCTTGTGCTACTCCATTTCGTCTCAATTCGAGCAAGTCGTTTATGGTGTTTTTACTCCCCGGCAACAGAATAATATCTGCATTTTTCAATTCATCCACATTGTTTGTATAAAATAGATGCACCCGGGGATCCTGTTCCAATACATTGAAATCGGTAAAATTGCTTAAATGCCTTAATAAAACTACAGCTACATTAATTTTATCCTTTTGTGCATGTAAGGATTTGGCGGCAAGCGCCACAGAATCTTCTTCTTCGATATATATATCCTTGAAGTAGGGGAGCACGCCCAATACGGGGATTTTGCAAAGCTCTTCCAATATCTTGATGCCTGGTTCAAAGAGACGAATATCGCCTCTAAACTTATTAATTATAATGCCTTTGACTCTTTTTCTTTCTTCGGGACTCAACAACAACAATGAGCCATAAATGCTGGCAAATATACCGCCTCGATCTATATCACCCACTAAGATGACATCTGCTCCCGCATACATTGCCATGGGCATATTTACAAGATCCGTATCGCGTAAGTTTATTTCCGCCAGACTTCCGGCCCCCTCCAGGACGATGGGATTAAACCTCTGAGAGAGACGGTCGTATGCGGCATATACCTCTTTGCGCAACTCTTCCCGTCCCTCTTTACGGAAGTATTCATAAGCATCCTTGTTGCCTGTTGGCACCCCGTTTAATACCACTTGCGAAGTGTGTTCACTACTTGGCTTTAATAATACCGGATTCATGTCTGTATGGCAGGGAATGCCTGCTGCCTCAGCTTGTACAGCCTGGGCTCGTCCTATTTCAAGACCTTCCGGCGTGACAAAAGAGTTTAAGGCCATATTTTGGGCCTTAAATGGAGCGGGAATATAACCATCTTGCTTAAAAACACGGCAAAAGGCGGTTGCAATAATACTTTTTCCAACATCGCTCCCTGTACCAGCAAACATAATCGGATGAAGTTTTTTACGTTTCTTCATTTTTTGCGCTTATATGAAAAGTTATGCCATTTCTCTTCCACCCTGTTTTGTTGCCACATTTCAAAACGAGCCATAACAAAAAATAAATCCGAAATACGATTCATAAAGCGTAAGATAAGCTGTGGCACTTCGTCCTGCTTATTAAGAGTCCATAAACGGCGTTCTGCCCTACGGGCTACTGCACGTGCAAATTGCAGATGAGCTGCCAACGGAGTTCCACCTGGTAATACGAAATAATCGTTTTCTTCCATTTGAGCAGTAAGGTCGTCCATCATTTTTTCACAAAATTCCACCAAATCGGGGGGTAATATATTGGGATTTTGTACTCGTATGACAGAAGGTGTTGCCACATGACTCATAACTATCATTATATTACGTTGAATGGTGAAAAGGGAGGATTGCCATTCATGCTCAGATGGCAACATTGAACGTATTATACCAATGAGGGTATTTAATTCGTCAATGCAGCCGTTGGCTTCTATGCGAATATCATCTTTGGGGACGCACTCTCCTCCATGAATGCGTGTCATACCCTTGTCACCACTGCGTGTATATATACGTCTCATAATTTTGTTACATTTATATCATTTGTTATATCATTCTATGGTACTACATGCCTTTCAACACATAGTATCGTAGTGGGGCAATCGAAATGGATACGGTATTGAAAATATAAAGGAAGTATTGCCGGTCAGGCCACAAAATTAAAAAAAATCCTTTACATTTGTAGCGATATTGGTGATGTACTCGTCGTCAACGTTTGCATAAGAGGGAATTCGGTTAAAATCCGAAACAGTGCCCGCTACTGTGTATTTAATAAAAGAGAAGAATCAATTCTTGCCACTGTTAGACAACGGGAAGGCGTTTCTCTTGAAGTGAAGTCAGGAAACCTGCCAATGTCATTTTATGATACTGCGTTTCCGGGGCCAGAAATGCACATTATAAATCCTATTGACTACAATATGAAAAATCCGCGATTGATTGTTGCCGGCATTGGACCGGGTAGCACAGAAGATATTACACCTGCAGTTATTCGAGCTATTCAGCAGAGCGATGTAATTATCGGCTATAAATATTATTTCAGATTCATTCAATTCTATTTGAATGAAAACACTCTTTGTATTGACACTGGCATGAGGAGCGAGAAAGAGCGTGCAAGAGAGGCTTTTGAACAAGTAGAGCAAGGCAAAAATGTTTGTGTAATCAGTTCAGGAGATGCCGGTATTTACGGAATGGCTCCTTTAATATTTGAAATGAAAAAGGAGCGGCAAAGTGCGGTTGAAATTGTGGTTTTGCCGGGTATTAGTGCCTTTCAAAAAGCAGCCGCTCTGCTTGGGGCACCTATTGGACATGACTTATGTATAATTTCCCTATCAGACTTGATGACTCCCTGGGAAAAGATCGAAAAACGCATATTTGCTGCTGCTTCAGCAGATTTCATTACAGCTATTTATAATCCTAAAAGTGTAGGGCGCTACTGGCAATTGCACCGATTGAAAGAGATTTTCTTGAAGGAGCGTAATCCGGAAACCCCTGTGGGTTATGTGCGACAAGCGGGTAGAGAAGAGGAAAGTGTACATATCACGACCTTGGGAGATTTTAATCCGGATGATGAAAATGTAGATATGTTCACTACCATTCTGATTGGTAACACTCAATCTTTTATTTGGGATAATAAATTTATTACGCCACGCGGGTATTACCGGGAAAAGTCAGATGTTGAGGTTAAAAATATAGGACAAGAAATAATGATAAACAGTTTCCGAACTATTGAAGCGGAGCTGAACAATCCCAATATACCACTTGGAAAAAAGTGGGCTTTGCTACATGCTATTCATACAACCGCCGATTTTGATATGGAAAACCTCTTGACTGTGGATGAGCATGCGGTGGAAATGCTATATCAAGCCTTTGAGAGCGGGAAGATTAAGACTATTGTTACTGATGTTACAATGGTAGCATCGGGTATTCGCAAGGGAGCTGTAAAGCGATTTGGTGTTGATGTAAAATGTTATTTGTCTGATGAAAGAATCCCGCAGTTGGCTGAAGAAAAGGGAATAACTCGCACACAGGCTGGTGTCCGTCTTGCAGTTGAAGAGCATCCGGAAGCTTTATATGCATTCGGCAATGCCCCCACAGCACTTATGGAGTTGTGTGATTTGGTTAGGAAAGGAAAGGCAAAACCGGCAGCCATAATAGCTGCTCCGGTGGGTTTTGTAAATGTTTGTGAAAGCAAACATATGGTAAAGCCATTTACCAATATTCCCAAGATTATTATAGAGGGAAGAAAGGGAGGAAGCAGTTTGGCAGCCACTTTGGTCAATTCCATACTCTCCTTCAATGATGCAGAACAATTAAAGCCCGGCAGAGATGTCTAAACAGCTATTTCACATTATAGGAATATCGGACGAACAGACCTGTAAATTTTCTCCTGAAGTTCTCAAAGTAATAGCTGCAGGGAAATTCTTTTCCGGTGGTGTTCGACATTATGAAATCATTTCAAACTTACTTCCGGCAGGTGCAAAATGGATAGATATAACCACACCATTGGACAATGTCTTCTCTCAATATGAAGGTGTTCCTGAGATCGTGGTTTTCGCATCCGGAGATCCTCTCTTTTTCGGCTTTGCCAATACAATAAGAGCGAGGTTGCCTAAAGCCAAGATTGTGCTATATCCCACCTTCAACTCATTACAAATGTTGGCTCATCGTATGCTGTTGCCCTATCACGATATGAAAGTCATTTCATTGACCGGCCGTCCCTGGGATCTATTCGATCAAGCTCTGATTGAGGGAGAAAAGTTGATCGGAGTTTTAACGGATCGCAATAAGACTCCTTCGCGTATTGCGGAGAGGATGTTGGAATATGGTTATGATAATTACCGTATGACAGTTGGCGAAGTGTTGGGCAATAGGGAAAAAGAGCGGGTTTGCACATTTTCTTTATCTGAGGTAATTAAAATGGAGTTTGTTTTTCCGAATTGCCTCATTTTGGAGAAGGAAGAGGATCGTTTGCGTCCTTTCGGAATCCCTGAATCCGACTTCCACCTTTTAGGCGGGCGAGTAAATATGATTACAAAAGCCCCGGTCAGATTATTGACTTTGAGTATGCTGGATTTGCACAACAAGCACTCTTTCTGGGATATAGGTTTTTGTACAGGCTCGGTTTCCATTGAAGCAAAATTGCAATTCCCCCACCTACAGGTAATTGCGTTTGAGAAAAGGGAAGAGGGGAGGGAATTGATGAACAAAAATGCACGCCGGTTTGGAACACCGGGTATAACGACCTCTATTGGGGATTTCCTTCAAACAGATCTTTCATCATTTCCGGCTCCCGACGCAGTCTTCATTGGCGGACACGGCGGAGAGCTAAAAAAAATATTGCATAAGATCAATCGAGTGCTACTTCCGGGGGGAGTCATTGTTTTTAATGCAGTAAGTGGAAACAGCAAGGAATTATTCATTGAGGGTATAGGGGAAATAAACCGTACTTTGACAAGGCAAATGTGTGTAGCCATTGATTCGTTTAATCCCATTGACATAATGAAAGCAGAATGAAAGCAATTGTATTAGTTTCTCTACATAGCCTACCTTTAGCTGAAACCATTCGACAAGAACTGGGTGATGCCCTCGTTTATACCACAAATAAATGTGAAGGATGCATAACGATAGACTCTTACACCGGCTTTTTTGCTGAGCACTTTTCGGACTTTGACGCTATTATCTTTATTGGAGCTATGGGTATTTGTGTCAGGACTATTGCCTCCTATATCAAAAATAAGTATGAAGATCCCGCTGTAATATGTGTGGACAGTACGGGGAAATATGTTATTCCGGTTCTCTCCGGTCATATTGGAGGAGCAAATGATCTGAGTCGCCGGATTGCATCTATTGTCGGAGGCGAAGCAATTGTCACTACGCAGAGTGATAATGAAGAGCTATGGGCCCTGGATACTTTGGCATCCCGATATGGTTGGCAGAGTGCTGCTTCGCCATCACACATGAACCAATGTATCCATCTTTTTGTTCAGAAGCAGCCGACTGCACTATTACTTGAGGTCAAGGATAAGGGGACCGGATATCTTGAAGAGACTTTGCCCGGGCATGTCAGAGTATTTTATCATTTCTCAGAGATCCCATTGCCGGAGGTAAAACTGATAATTGCAGTAACTCCATACTTATACGATGCGGGTGAGATACCTATGCTTACTTTCTATCCACAGGTACTCCATCTTGGTATCGGCTGCCGGAAAGGGTCCAATCCCGATGGAATTGTTGACTTTATAGAGCAGAAAATTAAAAAACAGGGCCTAAGTCCGCTGGCTTTAGCCTCAGTCGGTACCATAGATCTGAAAAAGGATGAACCTCTGTTGAGAGAATTGTGCAAAAAATATCCTTATATAAAAAAGCAGATATATAGAACTGAAGAGTTGAAAAATATAGAGGTGCCAAATCCATCTCAAAAGGCTTTTGTGGTTACAGGTATTTATGGGGTAGCGGAAGCAGCTTCAATAAAAAGCAGTAACGGTGGACCTATGTTGATGGAAAAACAGAAAGGTGTGCTGACCGAGGAAAGCCATTTTACATTTGCTTTGTCTTTAGAAAGGAGATCATTACGCAGCGGGCATATAGAAATAGTCGGTGCGGGTCCCGGAGATCCGGAATTGATTTCTGTGCGAGGCAAACGTTTCCTTCAGGAAGCTGATCTGATATTATACGCAGGTAGTTTGGTTCCCGTAGAACTCACTTATTATGCCAAAAACGGGGCAACTGTCCGAAGTTCTGCTCACATCGATTTGGATGAGCAGTTTGCTCTGATGAAAGAATTTTATGACCGTGGGCTTCTGGTGGTCCGTCTTCATACGGGGGACCCCTGTATCTATGGGGCTATACAGGAACAAATGGCATTCTTCGACAAGCATAAGATGAGTTATAATATTACACCGGGTATCTCCTCTTTTCAGGCTGCCGCTGCCGCCCTTCGTTCTCAGTTTACAATACCGGAAAAAGTACAAACCATAATACTCACAAGGGGAGAGGGTCGTACGCCCATGCCTGAAAAGGAACAACTCCACAAATTGGCACAATCACAGAGCACAATGTGCATTTATCTCAGTGCGGGAATTGTAGAGCAGGTTCAAGAGGAATTATTGCAGGCCTATCCGCCTGAAACTCCGGTGGCAGCTTGTTATAAGCTTACCTGGAAAGAAGAGCGTATCTATAGGGGAGAATTAAAAGACCTTGCCCGTATTGTTCGTGAGAATAATTTGACGCTTACTACTTTATTGGTAGTAGGAGATGCCATTGATAACCGAGAAGGTCAATCACGCCTCTATGCTCATGACTTTAAACACCTTTTCAGACCATGATATTGATATTAGGAGGCACTACAGAAGGACGTATGGCGGTCAGAGTAGCCGATGAAGCCGGTTCCCCATACTATTATTCCACTAAGGGCGATCTGCAACAAATAGTATGTCGCAATGGTGTGCATTTAACAGGAGGATTGGATGCGGAGGCTATGATAGCCTTTTGTAGAAGTCAAGAAATCAGACTTTTGGTGGATGCTGCCCATCCTTTTGCTGTAGAGTTGCATAATGTGGTTGCTGAAACTTCGGAGGTGTTAGGCCTTCCGATTGTTCGTGTTGAGCGTCGTTATCCCGAACAATCGGATAATATAGTTTGGTGTGAAGATTATGACGATGCAATCAGGCGATTAATTGGGGAGGGTATTGAAAGAGTGTTGGCGTTGACTGGTGTTCAGACCATAGGTAAGCTTCGTGAATACTGGCAAAAGCATACTTGTTGGTTTCGTATTCTTCCTAGGGAGGAATCTCTTTTAAAAGCAAAGGAAGAGGGGTTTAGCGAGCAAAATCTTGTTTACTATGAAGAAGGAAATGATTTTGCTCTGTTAGAGCAGCTTGATCCGCAAGCTATATTGACCAAGGAGAGCGGGGAGTCCGGAGGCTTTATTCAAAAAGTAAAAGCAGCCCGACAATATGGTATTCCCGTTTATGCTATCAAAAGACCCTCATTGCCCTATGAATCTGTAAAAGTTACCGGAGAGCATGGTTTACGTAAACAGATAGAATTGTATGTTCCCGGTTTTTTCCCATTAAGAAGTGGATATACGACGGGAGCATGTGCAACAGCTGCCAGCAAGGCTGCTTTACTTGTCCTTTTGGGAGAAAAAGAGTCGCAAAGCGTTCCCATTACTTTTCCAAATGGCGAAGTACTGGAATTGGCGATTGCCAAAATTAAAAAAGAGAACGGAAGCGTTTCGGCGACGGTTATTAAAGATGCTGGAGATGATCCTGATGTGACTGATGGGCAAAGTATTATCTCAACTATCAGATTCAATGACTCTTCAGAGATTCGATTTATACATGGGGAAGGGATTGGCAAGGTTACGCTGCCCGGTTTGGGATTGGAAATAGGAGGCCCGGCAATTAATAGAGTGCCCCGACAAATGATAGAAAGGGAGTTATCAGCACTCTATTCCGGAGGGTTAGATGTGATAATTTCCGTCCCCGGTGGCCGTGAATTGGCAAAACGGACATTTAATCCCAGATTGGGCGTTGAGGGCGGTATTTCCATTATAGGCACCTCGGGTATTGTCCGTCCATTTTCTTCGGAAGCCTATATTGGTGCTATTCGCAGTGGAATTCAAGTTTGTAAGGCAGTTGGGTCTCCTCGCTTGGTTATCAATTCCGGAGCCAAGAGCGAGGGCTTTTTAAAGGCTTTATATCCGAAACTTCCTCCTCAAGCCTTTGTTCAATATGGTAACTTTATAGGTGATGCATTGAGGATAGCGAGTGAACTTAAAATAGAAAACGTTACTTTAGGGGTAATGGTAGGGAAGGCTGTAAAGTTAGCTGAGGGTTTTCTTGATACTCATAGTAAAAATGTGATGATGAACAAGGGTTTTTTGAAACAGTTGGCAGCAGAAGCCGGTTGTTCAGAATCTGCAGGAGAGATTATTGAGCAGATTACTTTAGCTCGGGAATTGTGGGTCTTATTAAGTTATGAAGACACGGAAAAATTCTTTCGTTTGTTGTCGGCACGCTGTCTTGCTGTGGCTCGCACCTCTTTTCCGAAGGGTCGGTTGACCCTATTGCTGTTAGATGAAGCCGGAAAGGTCATAAAAGCGGAATAGAATTTTCAAAAAGGTCTTTATAAACTCTTCTGATGGCGACTAGACTATTAATGACAGATTGAGTTTATGATGATTTATTCTTAATTATAAAAAACATTTCTTACTTTTGCGCCAAATTGGTGTTCGACTCTTCAATCCGGGGTAGTCGAAAAAAGGGAATCAGGTGAAAATCCTGAGCAGACACCGCTGCTGTAAGCTCCGTGTAATGTCCTTGAAAATCTAAGTCACTGTTCTACAAGAATGGGAAGGCGTCAGGGATAGAGCAAGCCAGAAAACCTGCCAATTATGTTAGTTTAAAGGCTTTCGGGTAATAAGAGCCGTGAACATACAATGGTGAATTCCTAACTTAAATAAATATAAGGGATTTCGTTTTTTATGATGTTCTATCCTATTTGTCCCAAGGCCGTTGAATGACAATTTAAGCGATAGAATGATAAAGAAAAAAACAGCAAGCTTCTTATTTCTGGTACTTTTGTGTGCAAGTTCCTTTGCGCAATCAAAGTTTACATTATCGGGCATAGTGACAGACCCGAATGGAGAGCCTGTTTTTGCCGCCGCTGTAGTTCTTAAGAATACCACTGCCGGTACTTATACTGATGAAAAAGGGCATTATATCCTATCTGTAAATGCCGGTGAATATGTGTTGGTTGCCTCTATGGTGGGCTATGAGACGCAGGAACAGATAATTGAGGTGCGTTCGAATAAGAAAGTGGATCTGGTATTGAAGGAAAGTTCGGTCCATCTTGAGTCGGCACAAGTTTACGGAAAGAGTAGGGCGCAATTGCTCCGTGAAGGTGCCTATGCTGTTAATGCCATGAATGTTAAACCACTAGTTAATACTACTCAAAGCCTGAGCGCCATCGTCAATAGAACTACAGGAGTGAGAATACGAGAGGAAGGAGGAGTAGGGTCTGATTTTAGTCTTTCGATAAATGGTATGTCCGGTAATTCTATCCGCTATTTCCTGGATGGTATGCCACTGGATACAAAAGGAAGCGGGGTGACTTTAGCGAATCTCCCGCCCAATATAATTGAACGTATTGAAATATATAAAGGAGTAGTTCCTGCTCATTTGGGGACAGATGCTCTAGGCGGAGCGATCAATATTATTACAAATCAACAAAAAAAGAATTTCTGTGATGTTTCCTACAGTATAGGTTCCTTCCACACGCATCAGTTTAACTTCAACGGGCAATATGTGGAGCCAAAGACGGGATTTATTATTAAACCCACTATCGGTGTGAATTATTCCAAGAATGATTATAAGGTCAAAAACGTGGAAGTTTGGAATGAGGAGCAAGAAAAATATATGCTTGAAGAGAGAAAACGTTTTCATGATGATTATTTCTCATTATTAGGAGGGTTGGAAATTGGGGTCACAAATAAGAAATGGACCGATGCGTTTTTTATAACAGCTTCATATTCTAAGGTTGATAAAGAGCTGCAAACCGGATCGATTCAATCTGTCGTGTATGGTGAAGCGGAGAGGAAATCTGATTCAAAAAACATTTCTGCAATATATAAAAAGAGAGATTTGATTTTTGAAAACTTGGATTTTCAAGCACTTCTTTCATACACCTGGGATCATTCGTGTACTATAGACACTGTGTTTAGAAAATATGACTGGAACAACAATTACATCAACACTACTCGCAATGAAATAAATGGTGGTAGTAGATCTATGAGACATTATAAACGTCCCAGGACCGTAGCTCGCATAAATTTTGATTATGCTATTAATCACAACCACTCGTTAAATCTGAATTATCTGCTCAACAGGCTTGGCAATGAGAGATATGATGAGGTGGACAAATCCTTCTCCAGATCAAATGATGTGCTCGCAAAACACATTATAGGGCTCTCTTACAACCAGACCTTCTTTGATGGCAAAATGAATAATGTCTTCTTCTTGAAGGATTATATCAACTACCTTAAGGTTACACAAAAAGATAGACCCTGGATTTCCGGTTCAGATGAGATAGATAGTGAGGCGACAAAAAACTATTGGGGATATGGTGCAGCAATGAGATTTACAATTTTTGAGCCTCTCGCCCTAAAGGCCTCTTATGAACATAGTATAAGGCTTCTTTTGGGAAATGAATTGCTTGGTAATGGCATTACCGTGCTACCTAACCTTACTTTAAGGCCTGAGAATAGCGATAACTTCAATTTAGGGCTTTTTGGATCGATAACGGTAAAGAATAAGCATCTTTTCAACTATGAAGCAAATGCTTTCATCAGAGATGCTACCGACTATGTCAGGCTTGTAGTTTCAGAGAGAGACGGGTTATCTCAGTATGAGAATGTTTCAAGTGTGAAAATTGCCGGTATTGAAGGAGAGTTTTCATATAACTACAAGGACTTCATATGGTGTTTACTTAACTGTAGCTATCAAGATGCCAGGGATATGAACCAGTACAAGGAGGATGGTAAAGCATCCATTACCTATAAGAATAAGTTACCAAACAGACCTTGGTTGTTCGGTAATGCTGAGGTAGATTTTTATTTCAGAGATATTTTTGGAAATGGAGATAAACTGAGAATAGGTTATCATTACCAATATGTGCACTGGTTTTATTTGACCTGGGAAGCCTATGGTTCTTTGGCCGGAAAATTAAAAATTCCGACTCAACATCAACACAATGCGGTAATTGCCTATTCATGGAAAAAAGAGCGTTATAATATATCACTGGGGTGCAATAACCTTTTTGATAAAGAACTATATGACAACTTCATGCTACAGAAACCAGGAAGACATTTCTTTCTGAAGTTACGATTATTCATCAATTAATTTTTATAAAAATGAAACAGTTAAAATTTCTTTTGATTGCCATTATGGCAGCGTTTACTTTGGTGTTTACATCTTGTGAGGATCCTATTACCCCCGATCCTGAACCGGATGATTTAGTAGAGAAGTATTTTGACATTTGGGTAAAAGCAGGTACTGATCAGCCCTCTTTTCTTGTGAAAAACGTAACTGACGTTTCTGACCCATCGGTAGTAATTGACTACATTAACGCTGGAGCTGACATTACGGGAAAATTGGATGAAGAGATTATCTTTAGCGATGGATATTATTATGAGATTCCTGTCTCTGCGGATCGCTTTGGTAAATATCATATTTATGATGGAAAACTAACTGTGATTGCAGAGCGACCTTTCCAGGGTAATACATACAAAAGATATCGCTATACACACTGCTGGTTGGATAAAACCACTCTTTGTATAATGGCGTGGAATGGAGATAAAGTAAAACCTGGCATCATCTGGACTAAACTCAACACTACTGATATGTCAATTATTGCTGAGGGGCAGTTGGAGGGTGTTGAAATTGATGCTGAAGCTGGTTTCTACTTTAGCACTTCGGGTATTGCAAAATATAGGGAGTCCGACGGCTACATTATCTATATGACACAGAAGAAATCTAAGTTTTGGAGTGAAGATTTCAATGTCATATTTATAAAAGCAAGTGATATGAGCGTCAAATGTGATGTTAAAGAGAGCAGAGTTCACACCATGGCAGGAACTGCATACGGAGAGTTGTTACAAGACAAAACATTCTGGGACGAAAAAGGAAATCTCTACGTTGCTTGCAACACAGAAAGAGAGGATGCGACCAGCTATACTCAGCAAGTAGGCAACTTGCTACGTATCAATAAAGGAGAGTTTCAGTTTGACCCTAATTATATGGGCCATAATTATGATGCCGGAAAGTTAATCACATCCACATATATGGGCGACAACATGGCTATTCTTTATATTCAGGACCCTGTTCACACAAATGCTGCCGGTTGGGGTAGCAACTATAATTGCTATTTTGCAATTCTTGATTTGACAACAGACGAGAGAACAGAACTTATGTATGATGGTAAGCCCCTGCCTTACAGCCTTGGCACTTTTGCACAATTCGCTGTAGTCAGGGATGGTAAAGTCTATCTGGCGACAAATCCGGAGACGGCAGCTCCCGGCATATATATCTATGATATTGTGACTAAAACTATGACTAAAGGCCTTTCCGTGCAGGAGGGTTACTCATTCAGACGTCTCGTTCCTATGGAAAGAGAGATAGATGTGACAATGGAGTTACTTAAATATTAATTTACGGGCAATGAAGAAGTTTGTGAAATATTTACATAGGACCCACAAATACGTAGGGGGATTTATAGCTATATTTTTTCTTATGTGGTTTGTCACGGGAGTGATTCTCGTCTATCATCCATATCCACGTATTTCTGATAAGATGGTCAATGATAGGATGGAGACAATATGTTGTTCTTCATTGCCCGATTTGCTTTCAATCACTAGTCGAGTTGATGGAGAAATAGAATCATTGTCCTTGAGACAATTTCAAGGACAAACATTGTTTGATGTCGCAACAGATGGAAAGAAAATCTCATTGGTTGCTGATACATTACAAGAGCAGCAAGTAAAACCCATAACATTTGCTACTATTAAAATTGAGGCTGCGAAATGGTCAGATGCTCCCGTCCTCCGTGTTGATACTCTGCATAAAAGGGAGCAATGGGTGCTCTATTCCAGATATGATAGAGTGATGCCGCTTTATAAGTTTTATTTTGATGATGAAGAAAAAACAGAGCTCTTTGTTTCCGGAAAAAATGGTATGCCTCAACAAATCACGACCAGAAAAGAGCGTGTTTGGGCCTGGGTAAGTGCAATTCCGCATAAACTCTATTTCCCTTTCATCAGGAAAGATGTGGGCAGGTGGAAAACTTCTATTATCGTCGGCGCATCAATTTGTCTTGTGGCAGCTTTATCCGGATTTATCTTGGGTATCTATTTGCTGGCAAATAGATACAGACAAAAAAAGCGTTTGGAGGTACCTTATAAAAAGGGGTGGAAACGTTGGCATTACATTATGGGTTTGGTTTTCGGGGTCTTTCTGATATGGTGGGCAATAAGTGGTATTTTTTCAATGTCGAGAGTTCCACAATGGTTGGTACCCACCAAAGCTGAACATTCCTTTAATCCTGCTAAATTATGGGGGGAAGGGGTATTACCTCTTGATGAATATGAACTGGATTATCGTAACTTGCAGAAATTTTATCCAAATTTGAAAAGAATAGATTGGGTAAGATTTGCAGAGATTCCTGCCTATTTTGTAATTGAAGGTGAAAATGAGTTCTATATTGATGCCTCAAGTAGTGATATAGTACCATTGAATGTACCCCAAGAGATAATTGAAAGTGGATTTAAAAAGATTCATGGAGAAGATGTGCCAATTAAGATTACCACTATTGAGAAGTATGACAATTATTATTTAAATTTGAGAAGAACTCTGGAGTTGCCCGTTTACAAGAT
>JAAYDZ010000064.1 GCA_012728975.1 Bacteroidales bacterium | reverse complement strand
GTTAAGGAGCTTATAGTTGTGGCTCAGGATACAACCTACTACGGACTCGACCTTTACAGAAAGCGCACTTTGGCAACCCTTCTTGAGAAATTATTGCTTATTGACGGTATTGAATGGATCCGTCTGCACTACTCTTACCCGGCAGGATTTCCGGAAGATGTGCTCCGGCTTATGGCGGAGAATTCCAAAATCTGCAAGTATATAGATATCCCGCTTCAGCACTCTTCAGATAAGGTGCTGAAAATGATGAGGCGGTCGGTTGATGGTCGCCAGACCCGCGCTTTGATTGAAAAGATGCGCAAAATGGTGCCAGGAGTGGTCCTGCGTACCACAATGCTTGTGGGCCACCCTGGCGAAGGGAAGCGGGAATTTGAAGATTTGCTCGACTTTGTACGCGAGAGTCAATTTGAGCGTCTCGGAGCCTTTACTTATTCGGAAGAGGAGGGGACCTTCGGTGCGCAAAACTATAAGGATAGTGTCAGTCGAAAGGTCAAACAGGAGCGCTACGAGCGCTTGATGGAGCTTCAGTCTGAAATCTCGCTAGAATACAACAGATCACGTATAGGCTCGCAAGAGCGGGTGATTGTGGATTCTTTCTCAGATGGAGTCTATGTGGGTCGCAGTATGAGCGAATCCCCCGAAGTGGATGGTGAAATTCTCATAGGAGCCTCCGGAATAAATGAGCTCTTTAAAGGAAAAAATCCCGTCGGGGAATTTATTTCGGTAGATATTTTAAATGCCGACGAATATGATTTGGCAGCAGTATGTAGTGTGTAGTATGTAGTGTGAGTGGTACGTGTGGCGGAGGAGAGCCGTTAGCTGTTGGCTATTTGCCATTAGTTGTTGGCTGTTGGTTATGTTTTGCTTAAGATTCCGCATTTCTCCCCTCGAACCGTGCACCCAGCAACCCGCACCCTGTACCTCACACCCTCCAAAACGCAACTCGAAACACGTACCCTGCACCTCGCAACCCGGAACTCAAAACTCAGAACTAATCGATGCCCATTTGGCGTCAACAGCGGCTTTGGTTTCCTCGGAAGAGGTGACGATATCGGGCCACTCGCGGTCAAAGCCTTTCATTCCCTTTTTGGAGGTGGCATCGAGATGCAGAACTCCATTTTTGATCACTGAGTCGCGTTCTGCATCGCAATTGGCACCTAGTAGCCACAATTTACGATATTCGCTGCTCTCTTCTTCATCTTCGTCAAACTTGACTCTGATGATCTGATCCATCTCTACCGGCTCCTTGCGGCTATATTCCTTTGTAGTAGCATCTATACAGAGCTTGCCGCCAAATCCCACTCTTGGGGCAGTATGGTCGAGTATATCCAGAGGTCCTTTGCTCACCAAAGTATCGGTTTCCGGAAAATAATGTTTACAGATGCACTGCTTAAGTATAGTATAATCCCGGATATCAATATCTTCATCCACCACAATCAGAAACTTATTGAACATCATCTGACCGGCACCCCACATTGCATTTGCCACCTTAAAGGCCTGACCATCGTAACTCTTTTTTATTTTTAAGACAGCGAAATTGTGCCCTACACCTTCCTCAGGCAGGTATAGGTCCTCTACCTCCGGAGAAATTAAAAATTTGATTGGAGCCAAAAAGATCTTCTCTGTCGCCAAAGCAATAAACCTGTCCTCCTGCGGAGGAACCCCGACAATCGTGGCCGGATAGATTGCATCTTTTCGGTGGGAAATGCAGGTAACGTGGAACTGAGGATAATAATCCTCAAGCGAATAAAACCCCGTATGGTCACCGAAAGGTCCCTCAATGACGAGTGGCTCGCTTTTCTGCACATAACCCTCAATTACAAAATCACAATCTGCAGGGACCTTTATCTTTTGAGTAAAGCACTCCACCATCTCTACCGGTTTGTCCCGCAAAAATCCGGCGAGCAGATACTCGTCTATCCCTTCCGGAAGGGGAGCGGTAGCGCAATAGGTATAGAGGGGATCTCCTCCCAGACAGACAGCTATGGGAAGTCTGTGACCCGACTCCAGTAGATGTTTTGCTCCTGTTTTGTGCTTATGCCAATGCATTCCGGTGGTGTTGTCATCAAATACCTGCATCCTGTACATGCCGACGTTGCGTAGTCCGGTAACCGGGCTTACGGTATGCACCAGGGGAAGAGTGATAAACCTGCCTCCATCCTGCGGCCAGCATTGGAGTATCGGCAGGTCGCTCAGTTTTGCATTGTACTGGACCACCTCCTGACAGGGAGCGGCTCCCCTGTGGTTGACAGGAAGCCAACGGGAGGCCTCTTTGAGAAGGGGAAGCATCTTTAGTTTGTCCATCAGAGTACTCTTTTCTTTGAGTACCTGATTAATGATATTTTCAAATTTCTGCTGAATATCTTCGAATGAATCGGCTCCGAGAGTGTAAAGAATACGCTTTTCTGAGCCCATCATATTGGTCAGAATGGGATACCTTGTACCGGTGTTTTCAAAGAGGAGGGCCTTGCCTCCGCCCGGCATTTTACTGACGCGGTCGGTCACTTCAGCTATCTCCAATACGGGATCCACGAACTCCTTGATGCGGATAAGTTCTCCTTTGGATTCCAGAAACTTTACATAATCCGAGAGACTGCTGAACATATTCTTCAATTTTTATTTGCTTGTATCTATTCCTGCCGCTTTTGCCGCAAGGTAAATTATCGATTTGAACTCTATACCGCTGTGGCGTGAAAGTCCGATTTCACAGGTGCGGCTGGTAGCATAGCCATGATCGCATCCTTCGCTTTGTCTCTTGAGGTCCCTCAATCCGTGCTGATTAAGTTCCGGGAAGAAAAAACCTCTGTCACCTGCAAAGCCGCAGCAATTGGAGTCCACAATCACCACCTCACGTGCACATTTGCGTGCCACATTTTCCAAATGTGATTCCACTGCCATATTCTTAGCAGAACATACTGCAAAAATCGCCACTTTTTCATCCACGGGCTTCAATTCTAGGCGGTCAAGCAGATATTTGTCAATAAACTCCGCCGGTTCATAGAGTTTGAGTTCATCTTCCATATTGGTGCGCATCGTATAGAGACAGGGGCTCATATCGCACAGGACGGGATGTTTTCCATTCTCAGAAGCCTTGAGAAGGGCTGCTTTGAGTTCGTCAGAGGCCTTTTTGCCCGCTTCCACATAGCCTTTGCTTGAGAAGAGCATTCCACAGCAGAGTTTATCCATATTTTCAGGATAGATAATCTGGTAGCCGGCAGCGATGAGCAGGGCTTCGGTCATACGGGTGATCTCTTTCTCCTTGCTATAACTCTTCGAAGTACCCATACTCCTGGTGATACAGGAGGGGAAGTAGACCACTTTGAGTTCTTTTTCGGGGAAAGTGCGCTTTTTGATCTTGTTTGCTCCTGTGGGCATATGTTCATTCCACAATGGAATCAGTTTGAATGAAATGGCTCTCATTCCTCTGGCAATGGAGCCGAAGAGCTTTTTGCCGAATAAAAGCCGCAGGGCGTGGAGCAACTTGAGTCCGCCACGCATAAAGGAGGTGATGCTACCCATGTATCCTGCAATCTTGAGAGCCCTCTTTTCCCCCTTGGGTGAATGGTTTTCGTGGCGTATCTCTTTTATGAGTTTGCCGGTATCGGCCTTTACAGGGCAATTAAGGTGGCACAGAGAGTCGGTAGCACAGGTCTGTTCTCCTGCATAGCGGAAGAGTTTCTGCATTTCAGCGGCACGATGAGGTTCTTCTCCGGTTCTTTTGAGATTTTCAATCTCACGGAAGACGGCAACTCTCTGGCGTGGAGAGAGTGTAAGTCCCTCTGCAACACAGTGGCCTTCACAAAATCCACACTCCATACATTTATCGACAACTTCTCTCGTAGAGGGAATGGGCTTGAGGTTGCTGATATGGGCTTTAGGATCGGTATTTATTATGACGCCGGGGTTTAGAATGCCTTTGGGGTCAAATATATCCTTGACCTCTTTCATCAGCCTGTAGGCTTCTCGTCCCCATTCCATCTCCAAAAATGGAGCCATATTGCGTCCGGTACCATGTTCAGCCTTGAGTGATCCGTCATATTGTGAAACCACCATTTTGGTAATATCCTCCATAAAGATGCGGTACTTTTCTACCTCCTTGTCTTCGGAGAAATTCTGGTTGAACACAAAGTGGAGATTACCATCCATTGCATGGCCGAATATTACGGCATCGCCATAGCCGTCACGTTCGAAAATCTCTCTCAATTTCATTGTGGCTTCGGCCAGTTTGTCGATAGGGAAGCAGATATCCTCGATTATGGCAGTAGTGCCTGACTTCCTCAATCCAGCTACTGTAGGGAAGAGCTCTTTACGGATTTTCCAAAGCATCGCCTGCTCTTTGGCATCTGTGGTAAAACTGTAGGGAAGTTCGGTAGGAATGTGGCTGATGGAGGCGGTAACCGATTCCACATTGGCCTTGAGTTCCTCTGCAGATGCGGCTCTGGTCTCGACCAGAAGTACGCAACTCTCTTCTCCTATAGTCTTGAGGTACTCCGGGATTCCGGGTGTCCGGTCAGCAGAGCGTACGCCTGTTCTATCAATGAGTTCAACCGCGGATACCTTCTGTTTCTTGAGTATTTGTGCCGCGGTGCATGCATCCTTTATTGAGGAGAATACCACCATCGCAAGTGCCTTGTGTGGGTGCTCAATTACCGTATTGTAGGTAATGGAGGAGATAAAGGCAAGAGTACCTTCCGATCCTATGATAATATGCTTGAGTATATCAATACCATCGCTGTAATCAGTAAAGGCGTTCAGTGAATAACCGTTCGTGTTCTTTATCTTATATTTCTTAATGATGCGTTCTTTGAGTTCCGTATCAGCTGCAATGTCAGCGGAGATCTTTTCGAGTGATCTAAGCAGTTCCTTGTGACTTTCTTTAAAGCTTCGCACGGAAGTTTCGTCAGCGGTGTCGAGGAGAGTACCGTCTGGGAGTATGACTCGGATGTCAGCTACCGTCTTGTAGGAGTTGTCTGCTACACCACAGCACATGCCGCTGGCATTGTTGGCTGCGATACCACCTATCATAGCTGCATCGATGGAGGCGGGATCGGGACCGATTTTTCTTCCGTAAGGTGCTAGGAATCGATTGGCGGCAGCCCCTCTGATGCCGGGCTGAAGGAGTATTTTGAGTCCGTGGTCGAGGATTTTGTGCTCTTTCCATCCGTGAGTTGCCAATACGAGGATAGAATCGCTGATAGCCTGCCCTGAGAGAGAGGTGCCTGCGGCCCTGAATGTCACAGGAAGTCCCATATTGTAGGCTGTAGTGAGAATAGCGACTATTTCCTCTTCGCTATGTGCCTTTATTACCAGTTTGGGAATGAGTCTGTAGAATGAGGCATCCGTGCCGAATGCCAGCGTGCTGAGGG
>JAAYDZ010000063.1 GCA_012728975.1 Bacteroidales bacterium | reverse complement strand
TGTTTTAACATTTTAATTAATTGAATTTAAGATAAATAAGCCCTTCCGGATTTTCCGAAAGGGCTGCAAATATAGTTATTATTATCGAATTGGCAAAAATTTGCCCCAAATCTTACTTTTTGGGAGCGTTAGCAAGAGCTGCAACGATAAATTTCCACCATTTGTCCACAGAAGGAATGAATACCCTCTCGTCCGGAGAGTGGGGAGATAAAATGGTGGGACCGCAGGAAATCATATCCCAGTTAGGATATTTACTTCCAAGGATACCACATTCAAGTCCAGCGTGAACAGCCGTTACTTCAGCCTCTTTTCCATAGAGGTTGAAATAGGTCTCCTTCATGGTCTTGAGGATAGGGGATTTCATGTTGGGTTGCCAGCCCGAATAGCCTCCTGTCATTTTAACTTTGGCGCCGGCCAGTTCAAAGGTAGCGCGGATGGCTTCTGACAGATCCTCTTTAGCGGTATCAATGGAGCCTCTCATAAGACACTTAATATAAATTTTACCATCTTCGGATTTTACGATAGCAAGATTGTTGGAAGTTTCCACAAGGTTGTCCATCTCCAGACTCATCCTGTCAACTCCGTTGGGGCAGGCGTATACAGCCTTCACCATTTTGAGAGCTACATTGCCGGCCATAACTTTCTTTGCCTTGGCTTCTTCGAGGAAAATCTGAATATTGGGGTCGATATTGGCATATTCATTTTTCACCTGTGCTAACACCGAATCAACTATTACCTGAAGTTCGTCAGCTCTTTCGGTGGGAATAGCTACTACTGCTACAGCCTCGCGCGGGATAGCGTTGCGCAGGTTGCCACCCTCTATAGAGACGAGCTTGCCCTTTAGATCTCTCAGGGCAGGAAGCAGAACACGCATCATTATTTTATTTGCGTTGCAGCGACCCTCGTGTATTTCCATACCGGAGTGACCTCCACGGAGTCCCTTGACATGGATTGCAAATACTTCATATCCCTTGGGGAGAGGTTCCTCCTTATACTTGAACACTGCAGTGGCATCGAGTCCGCCAGCGCAGCCCACGTAGAGCTCACCTTCAGTCTCCGAGTCGAGGTTTATTAGAATATCACCTTTGAGTACGCCTGACTTGAGTCCTCTTGCACCGGTCATTCCGGTCTCTTCATCTACTGTAAAGAGAGCTTCAACAGGTCCGTGCACAAGGTCATTAGCCTCCATTACTGCCATTGCTACAGCGCAGCCGAGTCCATTGTCGGCTCCGAGAGTAGTGCCGGTAGCATAAAGCCAGTCGCCATCCTCTTTACTAACGATACGAGGCTGGATAGGGTCCTTTTTGAAGTCATGTACCTTGTCATTGTTTTTCTGAGGTACCATATCTATATGTGCCTGCAGGATTATACCCATTCTGTTTTCCATACCTGGAGTAGCCGGCTTGCGGATTATGATATTGCCAATGTCATCCTTTATGGTTTCGAGACCGAGGTCCTTACCAAATTTCTCAAGGAATTGAACTGCTTTGCCTTCGTGTTTCGAAGGACGGGGAATTTGAGTGAGGGAGTAGAAGTGTTTCCACACTCTCTGGGGTTTTAGATTAGAAAGTGTCATACTGTTTTATAGTTTATTATTTGAAAAATGAATAGATTATTTACTAATAAGTGTCTCTATGGGGAAAGAGTGTACTGAACCTAATTGATAAACGGGCACTCTCGTTTGGAGCAGCACCTGTTGTCCATCCAGGATGCGCGCAGTAACTGTGGCGGGCACTCTGTAATAGATCATTTGACTTCTGCTCCTACCGGCCGCAGCGGCTGCAGCCTGCTGGATAGTGGTGCTTCTTGTGCCTTCGTCAAGGATGAGTTCGAGGACAATCGGCCTTCCGGACATATTTGAGGCGGGAAGGAGTCCTTGAGTCTCTGAGATTCGGAAAGCGACATAGATGTGCTTGTCATTGCCGGCCTTAGGCACCACATCGAAACTCATCTGTTGAAATGAAGTCTCTGTAACACCAAAGAAAAGAGTGAGGTACTCTTGTTCCAGGCGGTTTATCTCTTCGATTGCAGCTCCGAGGGCTTCTCCGTTGAATATGGCGTCAGTGTCACCGGTTATAATTTCCACACGTTTGCGGCGTAAGTTAAAAATACTGTTGGCTACCTCTTCGGCCTTCTTTTCTATAGATTTTTCTACGACCTGTTTCTGTTCGACGGCCACTCTTTGGAAACCGCTTTCAGTCATCACGCTCTTGTAAAGGGTTGTTGTGGTACTGGTGAGATTGCCCCCTACGCCTTTTCCGGCAAATTGGTCATTGGCAGCGATGGAGGGGAATCTCCAGGCCTCAGGCTTACCGGTATAGCTGTCAGATGCGATAATTAATCCCTGTGAACAGAACTGCAGGAAGTTAGCTGCAGCAATATTTTTGCCTGATAAATTGATTGCAATGCGGCTGGTAGCGTCAGCTTCTATATATGGATGAAATTGGATGGAACTCATACTGTAGGTGACTGAGTTTTCCGTTCTTGCGGCTGTGCCAAGATATTTTTGAGCATATTGCGCATAGGGTCCTGCTATAAATGTCTCCTTTTGTGCCTCCACTACGAGATTAATTGAAGTGCCGGGAAGAGAATAGATCACTAATCCTTCAGGAGTCGCACCTGAAGGTGTTTGTGCCATAATCTGATTGCTGCAGAATAACAGGGTTGCCAGTGCGGTAATCACAATTTTCTTCATGAGAATTGACTTTTCAAGTTAACAAAAGGTAAATATACGATTTTTTTTATATTTTTGCCGCATTGTTTGATGAAACTAATACAAACCAATAATAACGAAAAAACTATTTATGGGACAATTCTTCACAAATCTATGGCTGCATAACCGCACTATGGTTATCCTCATAGCCATTCTTATTGTTGTCATTCCGTTCCTCTTG
>JAAYDZ010000062.1 GCA_012728975.1 Bacteroidales bacterium | reverse complement strand
CCTTCTCTCAGGACTCTGAGTCGTCGGCAAATTATGCCGGACTGACTCTCATTCCGCGTCTTGATCTTACACCGTATTATAGCAAAGCAGACGGTGCGTGGGGTTTCAGCCACGGCAATTCTTCAATCTACACACTTTTCGAGGGCTCCGCATCGGAGCATTTTAGTTGGACACTGGCCAATCACTGGATCAGTACAGGCCGCTTGGACGACGATGAGTTCGAGTATGGCTGGCCTTATACTTCCCTCGGATATTCCAACACTACCAATTGGATCGATTTGTGTTTTATTGACCTGACGTTCGGCAATTGGATGATTACACTGGGTAAAGATATGATCCTTACGGGAGGCTTCGAATTCGATGACTGGGACTGGGATGTACATCCCGAGTTCGCAACTTCTCTTTGGAATGGGCTTCCCGTCTACCAGTGGGGAGGAAAGGTCACATACACTACTCCGAATGAGGGTCATGAGTTTGCGCTACAGGCGACTACCTCACCTTATGCAGAAAGACCTTTCACAAACAACCTTTTTACGACCTCCGCAAGGTATTGCAAGTATGGTGAGGTTTATGACATCATCGCCAGCGCTAGTATTTTGGCTTATGAACCGGAAGGAAGGGCGGAAGGTAATATCTGGTACTATCCTGTATTTTATTTTGGTCAAAGATTCCATCTCGGTGACTGGACTTTAAGTCTGGATGTGTCCAATAATTACGAAGTCAATGCAGAATCACTTAAAGTTAGGGAAGGTTTGGGTCTGAATGCAGCAGTTACCTGGGCTCCTTCAGACAAATTAGAGCTTGGCTGGAGGGGATTGCATGCCAGGACCTTTAAAATGATTCCCTTTGATCTCACTAGATGGAATACCGGCCTTATCTGTCACTACTATCCTTTGAAGGATAGTGATGCCCTCAGGCTACATGCATACGTCAATTATGACAATAATTTCGGTGATCAGAATTTGACCTTCTCCGTAGGTATCAGGTATAACTTTCTTATTAACCTTTGGTAAAAAATGGCAGCTTCAGACAAGATCATCCAGATCCGCCATCTGAGCAAAACCTTAGGCAATAAGAAAGTACTGGATGATATTACTATAGATGTACGTAGAGGAGAGTTTGTCACTTTTCTCGGTCCTTCGGGTTGCGGTAAGACAACCACTCTTAGATTGATTGCAGGTTTTCTTGCTCCGGATGAGGGTAAAATCCTCTTCGAAGGCAAAAATATTTCCGATATTCCTCCTTACAAACGTCCCTTCAATACCGTATTCCAGCGCTACGCGCTCTTCCCGCATTTGGATGTGTACGATAATATCGCATTCGGCCTTAAACTTCAGAAGATCCCTCGCGAAGAGATAAACAAAAGAGTGCGCAGGGTGCTAAAGATGGTGGGCATGACCGACTATGAAGAAAGGGATGTGGATTCTCTCTCAGGTGGACAGCAGCAGAGGGTTGCTATCGCACGTGCGTTGATCAACCAACCCAAAGTACTGCTCCTTGACGAACCTCTGGCGGCACTCGACCTCAAGATGCGTAAGGATATGCAGATAGAACTAAAGGAGATGCACAAAAAACTCGGCATCACTTTTATTTATGTCACTCACGATCAGGAGGAGGCACTTATCCTCTCCGATACCGTAGTGGTGATGAATGAGGGCAAAATCCAGCAGATAGGCACTCCTACTGATATCTACAATGAGCCCGAAAATTGCTTCGTGGCTGATTTTATAGGCGAATCCAATATTCTCAATGGCAAGATGTTCAGCGATCGCAAGGTGGGCTTTATCTACCACGATTTTGACTGCATAGATGAGGGTTTCGGAGAAAATATCCCTGTTGATGTCGTAGTTCGTCCCGAAGATATCTATATAATGAAAAACACCGAGGGTGCCCAGTTTACCGGCGTTGTCCAATCCTGCGTATTCCAGGGAGTTCACTACAAGATGTTTGTCGAGACTGATACCGGTTACGAATTAATGGTGCAGGACTACAATGCATTTGAGGTGGGTACAACGGTGGGTCTCGTGATAAGGCCTGAGGATATTCAGGTTATGCACAAAGAGCGCACCCGTAATACCTTTGAGGGAGAAATGGTGGATGAAACTCATGTGCGTTTTTTGGACGGTGAGTTTGAATGTCCCAGACAGCCCGGACTCGAGAAAGGGCAGAAGGTTAAAGTCGAGGTAGATTTTGACAAGGTTGATCTCTATGATCACCAAGAAGAGGGAACACTCTCCGGTTTTGTCTATTTCATGATCTATAAGGGAAATCACTACCATATAACTGTACTTACAGATGAGGGCTACCATATCTGGGTTGATACAAACGACGTTTGGGATAAAGGCGACCTTGTTGGTATAAATTTTTCTGCAAAACACATAAAGATAACCCCGTTGCAATGAACAAACGAAGCAGTTGGAGTCTGCCATATTTGATCTTTATGATCATTTTCGTGGTGCTTCCCCTGATTCTGGTGCTAATATATGCCTTCCAGGATGCTCAGGGTCACTTTACGCTTGAAAATATAACGAGGTTTTTCTCGGATGCAGATGCATTAAGCACCTTCGCTCTTTCGCTTGAGATTGCCATTTTGAATACCCTTATATGCCTTCTTTTAGGTTATCCTGCCGCTTGGATTCTTGCCAACAAGAAATATAACCGCAGCGCGGTGACTGTGGTGCTCTTCATCCTTCCTATGTGGATAAATGCCCTTATGAGGACACTGGCGACGGCTGAGCTCTTCAATGTGTTTGGTGTTACATTGGGCAAGGGTACACTGCTATTTGGTATGGCCTACGATTACCTTCCGTTCATGATCTATCCGATATACAACATTCTCAGCAGAATGGATCCTTCATATGCTGAGGCAGCTGAGGATTTGGGAGCTACTCCATGGAAGGTCTTCTGGAAAGTGACAGTACCGCTTTCTCTTCCCGGAGTAATCAGCGGAGTGATGATGGTCTTTATGCCTACTGTATCAACCTTCGCAATCTCCGAATTCTTGACCAACAATAAGATAAAGCTCTTCGGTACCATTATCCAGGAGAATATTAATTCTTCGATGTGGAACTACGGCGCTGCCCTAGCTCTGATAATGCTTATCATTATCGGTATTACAACATTGTTTTCTAATGATCGTAAAAGTGTTGAAGGAGGGCTTATATAGGATATGAAGAAGTTTTTCGCAAAAGCATATATCTGGTTTCTGCTGATAATCCTATATGCGCCAATTATTTTTATAGCAATCTTCTCTTTTTCGGAGTCAAGGGTACTGGGCAACTGGACCGGCTTTTCTACCAACCTATATGCAAATCTCTTTTCGCCTCAGGCAGCCAGCGCCACATCACTCTTTAAGGCCATATACAATACGCTGATCATAGCCCTTATATCGGCTTTTGTATCGATGATTCTCGGTGCTATCGCTGCCATAGGTATTTACAACCTGCGTAACCGTAATAAGAGCATTATGCTCTTCCTTAACAATATTCCGATAATCAATCCGGATATTATAACAGGTGTAGCGCTTTTTTTGCTCTTTGTGTTTCTACACATTTCGCAAGGATATACTACAGTTGTATTGGCGCATATCACTTTCTGTACTCCTTATGTGGTACTTAGCGTAATGCCGCGACTGACTCAGATGAATCCCAATATCTATGAGGCGGCACTCGATCTGGGTGCCACTCCTATGCAGGCATTACGTAAGGTGCTCATACCTCTGCTACGCCCGGGTATGATATCGGGTTTTATACTCGCATTCACAATGTCGCTTGACGATTTTGTTGTTACATTCTTTACCAGAGGCACAATAGGGCTGGAGACTCTCTCTACTTATATTTACGCCGATGCGCGTAAAGGAGGTCTTACTCCCGAATTGCGTCCCCTTATGACCATTATTTTCTTAACTATCCTAATCCTTCTTGTGATTTTTAATGTCAGGAAGGCAAAATCTGAAAAACAACTTGCATAATGAAAAGACTTTTTACCCTTCTTGCAGCATTGCTGCTTGTTGTATCCTGTACAAGTGACAGGAACAAGTATTTAAAAGTTTACAACTGGGGCGACTACATTGACGAGTCCCTTATCGGCGAGTTCGAACAATGGTATTACGAACAGACCGGTGAAGAGGTGAAAATCATCTATCAAACCTTTGATATCAATGAGACTATGCTCTCCAAGATCGAAAAGGGAGAGGAGGATTTTGATGTGGTATGTCCATCGGACTATATCATTGAACGTATGCTCCGCGAGGACCTTCTTTTACCGATAGACAGGGATTTCGGCAATACTCCCAACTATATCGATGACAACATCTCGCCCTATATTATTGAGTGCTTTAACAAGATTGACGGCAGTGGCAAAAATGCCAACGATTACTCCGTAGGTTATATGTGGGGTACAACAGGTATTCTCTACAATAAAAAATATGTAGCAGAAGAGGATCTGGGCACATGGGATATTATTAGAAATCCCAAATACGCTAATAAAATCTTCATCAAAGATGCTCCAAGGGATGTTTATTGCTCTGTTTTGATCTATCTCAAACGTGACGAGCTGAGAGAGGGCAGAATCACACTCGAGGAGTTGATGTATGACTCTTCGGATGAATCGATAGCAGCAGTTGAGGCCTATATGAAAGAGGTAAAAAATATTGTTGCCGGCTGGGAAGCCGATTTTGGCAAGGACCAGATGACACAGGAGCGTGGCTGGATCAATCTCACCTGGAGTGGTGATGCCGTATGGGCAATGGATGAGGCAGAGCCGATGGGTGTAGAACTCGATTATTTCGTTCCCTACGAGGGCAGCAGCGTATGGTTTGATGGTTGGGTAATCCCCAAATATGCCAAGAATGTAAAAGCTGCAAAATACTTCATCAACTTCCTTTGCATGCCTGAAAACGCAGTGAGGAATATGGATTTCATCGGTTATGTTTCTGCTATCGGCGGAGAGGCCGTACTTGAAGCGATTGAAGACGAAGAGTATGAGCCTCTGAATTTGACCTATTTCTTTGGTCCCGAAGCTGATTCGGTGCGCGCCAATCCTGTTCTCTACCCTGATCAGAGTGTTATTGACCGTTGTGCAATGTTGCACGACTGGGGTGATGAGACTCCAAAACTGATTTCGATGTGGAGTCGTGTTAAAGGCAGTGATTCAAGCAACATCATCACTATTGTAATAATCAGTGCATTTGTAGTATTGCTGCTCATATTTGCACTGCGCAGGAGTATATCCAAGTCACGTCGTAGTAGTGCCAAAAAGGGCAAGAAGCCTGTGAAGAAGTAAAAAAGTGCCTCTAATGAGGCCTTTTTTACTTCTGAGGTGCGGGTTGCGTGTTACGTGTTACGAGTTGCGAGGAAGTTCTGAGTTCCGAGTGTGTAGTTGAGTAGGATGCAAGGTGCGGGGGACGGGTATGAGTTAAGATGTGCATGGAGTGTGGAAATAAAAACGAGGAACAACCGGAAGACAGCAAAACAATTCAGCAAAGCTGGAGGCAGCGCTTCTGCGATGCTTAGGTCCCTAAGGGGACCAAAGTTTAGTTCTGAGTATGTAGTATGTAGTGTGTAGTAAAGGCGGATTGAAGTCCCCACCAAAGAGAAAAGGCAACAGAGTTGGTTAAATAATTCGGAGCGAAGCGATCTCCCAAAAAATAAAGCGACCGAAGGTCACTTTAGTTTTTTGTGGGAGCAATAGGATTCGAACCTATGACCCTCTGCTTGTAAGGCAGATGCTCTAAACCAGCTGAGCTATGCTCCCTTTTGTTTTGGGATTGCAAATATAGATACTTTTTTAAAACCACCAAAATATAATGAAGAAAATTTCGATTATTTTAATTATGAGTACGCTTCTTTTTGCCTGTAATAGCCCTAAGGCGAGTATTGAAGAGTTAAATCAGATAGTCTCGGAGTTTTATCAGGATGTCAAATCCGCTAAGATTCCGGTGTTCCAATATTGCATTTTTGAGAAGGATGTTTCGGTCGGGGGAGTCATTCTAGCGGATAGTGTTTATAACTATAACCAGCCCGCCGATGAATCCAGCATCTTTCAAGCGGCATCTCTCAGCAAGCCAATATTTGCATACATTGTAATGAAAATGGTGGATAGAGGAGAGATAGACCTTGATATGCCGATTTGCCAATATACCGATATGGATCGGTTTGAGGATAAAGAGATGGCCGCTATTATTACTCCGAGGATGGTGCTTAAACACACCACCGGGCTTCCCAACTGGGCTACCGGCCCCTCATCGGATGAATGGCCAACGAGTGCTATTCGCTTCAAATATCCTGCGGATTCCTGTTTCTCCTATTCTGGTGAGGGCTTTTCCTATTTGCAGCGCGCTGTGGAGGCAATTCGTGGTGCAGCTCTCGATGAACTCGCACATGAAGAGGTATTTATCCCGCTGGAGATGAATTCAACATCGTATGGTTGGCTGCCGCATTATGACAGTATTGCGCTTGACGGTTTTAACCGTGCTGCCGAAAATCGAGGACAAGGACGTCACCCTCGCGAGAACAGTGCCTATACTCTACGCACAACTGCATCTGATTACACTCGCTTTTTGATGGCTCTTATAGAGGGAGAAGGTCTCAGCTCTGATTCACACGCAGAAATGCTCGCCCCGCATGTACACGCTATTCGCTATGCGGACAATCACCGCGATTGCGATTCCACCATCTGGTGGGCTCTTGGACTGGGAGCAATCTATTCTGATACAACTTCCGCCGAGAAAGGGGAGGACCCTCGCTACTATTATCATTGGGGGGATAACGGAAATTTCAAGGCACTTTTTGTCTTCCGTCCGGAAGATCGTCGCGGCATCGTCTATTTTACCAATAGTGCAAATGGGCACGACATGGTTACTTCAGTGATACAAGCCACCTTCGGCGAAATGCTGCCTCTCCAGGATTGGATTCAGAAATAATGAGGTTTAAGCTCTTTTGAGGTCTTCGATGACATTGATATCCAATTTGAATCGCAATATTGGCTTCCTGGAAGAAAAATTGCGTTTACAGCAATTTGAAATAATTAAAAGCATTTCTACATGGAAAAGAGACAATACTATTTGCTGCTGCTAGTTTTTATAATTGTTTCTTGTTGTGGCAATAATTCGGGAGACAATTTAAGCCAGAAAGATATTGTCCGGTTGATCCCATTTCCAAACAAAATTGAAGTTGGCCAGGATTCGCTTGACATATCTGCGGGGTTTAAATTCAATTTCGCTGAGCTCGGCACGGAAATAGAGAACAATATGGGCTCTGCTGAGATAGTTAGCAATCTTACGGCTTATTTGGCATTAAGCCCATTAAACATTTCCGAATCCGGAACAGAGGTGAAGTTTTCATTAAATAGTCCAAAGAACCTCAATAATTTACAAAACTCAAACAGCTTGAACTATTCGAACAATTCGAATAGTTCAGATAATCCAAAAAATTCTAATAATTCCGATTTTGTGGACGAATCTTATACTGTGTCCGTCAACAAAAAAGGAATAGAAATAGGTGCAGTATCGGAAGCAGGGCTATTTTATGCCATTCAGACGCTTATCCAACTTACGGAGCAAAATCCGGAAAAACTACCCTTCATTGAGATAGCAGACAACCCACGTTTTGCTTATCGAGGAATGCATCTTGATGTTTCGCGCCATTTTTTTTCGCTAGATTTTCTGAAAAAGCAAATCGATATGATGGCGCATTATAAGCTCAACTATTTTCACTGGCACCTCACTGACGGACCGGGTTGGCGAATTGAAATCAAACAATATCCCGAGTTGACAAATATTGCCGCCTGGCGAACACATTCGCTTTGGAAGGAGTGGTGGGCTTCAGGACGAAAATATACAAATGAAGTCGCCCAGAATGCTTATGGTGGTTATTATACTCAGGAAGAGGCGAAAGAGTTGGTTGAATATGCCGCACAAAGACAGATCACAATTATTCCTGAGATAGAGATGCCGGGGCATTCCGAGGAAGTTTTGGCTGTTTATCCGCATCTTGCCTGTACTGGAAAGCCCTATACCAGCAGTGAGTTCTGCATCGGTAATGAAGAGACCTTTATTTTTCTGGAAAATGTGCTGGATGAGATTATGAATATTTTCCCTTCGAAATATATCCATATCGGCGGAGATGAAGCGGGTAAAGAGCATTGGAAAAAGTGCCCCAAATGTCAGGAGCGCATTAAAAATGAGAATTTAAAGGATGAAGCCGAGCTTCAAAGTTATTTGATCCGGAGAATAGAAAAATATCTGCACTCGAAAGGAAGAGAACTCATCGGATGGGATGAAATCCTGGAAGGAGGATTGGAGAAAAGCGCGATTGTAATGAACTGGCGCGATGAAAAGATTGGAATTGAGGCAGCACAAATCGGACATAAGGTTATTATGACACCAGGAAAATACACTTATTTTAACAGCTATCAAAGTTCACCAGAAAAAGAGCCGGAAGCCATGGGAGGCTTCTTACCATTGGAGAATGTTTATACTTTCAATCCTGTGCCCGACACACTTTCTGCAAATGATATAGAGACAATTTGGGGCGTTCAGGGATGTCTGTGGACGGAATATATTCCTACCGAAGATCATGCAGAATATATGCTTTATCCCCGTCTGCTGGCTCTCTCAGAGGTGGCTTGGAACAATTCCAGGAACAAATCATGGGAATCATTTAAATATCGTGTAAATCAATCTATCCCGATATTGGAGCGAAAGGGCTATAATACCTTTACTTTGAGTAAAGAGCCTGCGATTTATATGGCAAATGACTCTCTCAATCAAGCTATTACTATTATTTTAACCTCTGAAATCTCCCCGGCAGAAATAAGATATACTATAGATGGAACAGTAGTTACAGATGAGTCACAGTTGTACGAGGGTCCCATTTTGGTCAGGGATTCTGCAATTCTTCAAACCCAGTTATTCAGAGATGGCAAACCGTTAGGTGATGTAGTCGAAAAAAGAATTGATTACCACAAAGCGATAGGGAAAACGATAAAATATATAAATCCATACAATAGATATTACCCTGCAAAGGGAGAAAATAGCCTGATCGACGGTTTATATGGCGGATTTTCGCATAGTGACGGCTTTTGGCAAGGCTTTATAGGAGCCCCTTTTGATGTCATTATAGACTTAGGCGAAACGGATTCGCTTCGTCATGTCTGCATCCACTTTTTACAAAACGCAAACGCTGAAATCTGGCTTCCAAAAGAGATTACAATTGCACTTTCCAATGATAGGGACGGAGAGTTCGAAAAAGTAGCCACCTTCAATAACAGCATCACAAACGACAAATCAGGGTCATTCTTTAAATCATTTGAATGGAACGGCTCCCAACAAGCCCGATTTATCCGCATAACCGCAACCATCAATCCCGCTGTTAGAGGTTGGGTGTTCGCCGATGAAATAGTAGTGTGGTGAGAGTCTAGCTATTGCTGTTGGCCATTGGCCGTTAGCTTTTGGCCATCTATTATCTATAATTATTTTACAGCAAATGGCAGTATTTTATGAGTTACTGCGTATATATAATAAACGGAACTCATAATATTTGATAATACTGATAGACTTTATTATGAAAAAGATTAAAATCATTTCTCTACTTCTCGTTTCAATTTTTGCAATTTCCTCTTGTGATTTTAAAGTTATAGATTGGTATCCTATCGCTCTCCAGGTTTATGTTGAAAGCAGCGAGACGGGGGAGGATCTGCTAAATCCTGCATCGGATATGTTTCTGGGAAGAAATGCCGAACTGGAATATGAGGGTGAGAGATATCCTTTGGTTCTCAATAGTGTGGTAACTAAAGAAGCCTCTCCGAGGTTCGAAGGTTTTTTGCTCAAGTGTAGGGATGGTAAGTATTATTTATATTTTGGAGAGCTGGACGGTGGAAAGGGTTACAATACCAAGTTTACAATCCACTGGAACAATAATATGCCGGAAGATGTCATCCACTTACGGAGACGTGTAAATTATTCTCTTGTAAAAGCTACCAATAAATGGCAACTCAACAGCAAGAAAACCGATTTCCCGATAGTCATAAAGAAATCCACCCAATTTAGTTTACCTTAACCGAATGAAAAGGATAATAATTGTTTCGATATTGCTTGTTTCAATCTTGGCCGTTTCCTCATGTGAGCCTACTATTGATCCTGACGATCCCGAGGATATGGGTCGCGGTTGGCCTCCTATAGAAATGAGAGTTTATGTGGTAGATGAGTCAGGAAGGAGTTTGCTCGATCCTAAGTCGGAATGTTTTTTTGCTGAAGGAGCTATGCTTAAACATAGAGGTAGCGAATATCAGCTCTATATAATACCACAAGTTGACATTAAGAGCTCTGTGTCAAGGTATATAGGCTTTTTATTAATGAATCAAGATGGTCAATATTTTCTCCATTTCGGCACCATAGATATACATGTAGCAAAGGATTATGAGACTGACTTCATTATTTATTGGAAGAACAATACGAGAGATAGTATTCATTTTAGCAGACGTTATAATCATACCCTTCACGAGGTCGATGATAAATGGAAACTCAACGGCACAGAGACCACTCATCCGATAGTTATTATAAAAGC
This sequence comes from Bacteroidales bacterium, assembly GCA_012728975.1. Taxonomy (GTDB): domain Bacteria; phylum Bacteroidota; class Bacteroidia; order Bacteroidales; family UBA932; genus Cacconaster. The sequence continues at coordinate 17,760 of JAAYDZ010000062.1, read as the reverse complement.
CGTTGGCCGTTAGCCATTAGCTATTAGCGTTGGTTATTGCTCGAAACTCAGGCACCCCGTACCCCGTACCTCGTAACTCGCGACCAACTCGTAACCCGCAATTTGCACCACGCGACTCGCACTACGCAATACTACATACTACACACTCGAAACTCGGAACTTACCCGAAACAGACATTTTGTCAGTTTCGGGTATTGGTATTCTTTTTGCCCATTTTAGGTTAAAACAAATGATAATATAAACAGTTTTAATATAAAATTATGGCAAAAGGTACAATTGGAGTAACTACCGAAAATATTTTTCCGGTAATTAAAAAATTTCTTTATTCAGATCACGAAATATTTATACGCGAGCTTGTGGCTAATGCAGTTGATGCCACCCAGAAGCTTAATACGATCGCTAACAGTGGTGAATTCAAAGGTGAATTGGGCGATTTGACCATCAGGATCGACTTGGATCCTAAGGAGGGTACCTTGAAAATCACCGATCGCGGTATTGGTATGACAGAGGAGGAGGTGGACAAATATATCAACCAGATCGCTTTTTCCAGCGCAGGCGAATTCCTCGAAAAATATAAGGATCAGGCGGCCGGCATCATCGGTTATTTCGGACTGGGCTTCTATTCTGCCTTTATGGTCTCTAAAAAGGTTACCATCGACACTTTATCCTGGAAAGAAGGCTTTAAGGCAGTCAGATGGGAGTGTGAGGGAGATCCCGAGTATACAATGAGTGATTCGGATAAGCAGGACAGGGGAACTACAATCACTCTTTACCTTGATGATGAGTCCAAAGAGTTTGTTCAAGAGCACAAGGTAAGTGAACTGCTACATAAATATTGCAAGTTTATGCCCGTTCCTATCGCTCTGGGTAAAAAGAAAGAGTGGAAAGATGGCAAATATGTAGATACCGATGAAGATAATATCATCAACAGCATAAAACCTCTCTGGACGGTCATGCCGACTGAACTCAAGGATGAAGATTATATGGAGTTTTATCGTGAGCTTTATCCGATGCAAGATGATCCACTCTTCTATATCCACCTTAATGTGGACTATCCCTTCAATCTGACAGGAATCCTCTATTTCCCTAAAATCAAAAATCAAATAGACGTAGTTCGTAACAAAATACAACTCTTCTGTAACCAGATGTTTGTTACAGACTCTGTGGAGAATATAGTACCTGAGTTTATGACACTTCTCCACGGAGTGATCGACTCTCCGGATATCCCCCTGAACGTCTCGAGGAGCTATCTCCAGTCAGACGCCAATGTTAAGAAGATTTCAGGCTATATCACCAGAAAGGTAGCAGACCGTCTTGAAGAGATTTCCAAAAACAATAAGGAGGAATTCGAATCTAAATGGGATAATCTAAAGCTCTTTATTGAGTATGGAATGATTACTGACGAAAAATTCAACGAAAGGGCTCTTAACTTTGCGCTCTTTAAGAATACCGACGGTAAATATTTTAACTATGAAGATTACCGCAAGGCAATTGAGACTGAGCAGACCAATAAGGATGGAAAAGTAGTCTATCTCTATGCCACAGATGCAGAGAAACAGTATCAGTACATTGAAACCGCCAAAAACAGAGGTTACGATGTGCTCCTGTTTGACTCCCCGCTGGATTCGCATTTCGTATCCATGCTGGAGCAAAAGCTTGATAAATCCACTTTCGCCCGTGTAGACGCGGATTCCATCGATAAGCTTATAGCCAAATCAGAGGTTGAGAAATATGAGATCAGCGAAGAAGAGCAGAAGCGACTTGACTCTTTGTTTGAAGAAATGCTTCCAAAGGAGCACAAATACAGGGTATCAGTTGAAAATCTCGGTGATACGGCTCAGCCAGTACTTATCACCCAGACCGAGTTTCTCAGGCGTTATCGCGACATGGCTGCCCTCGGTGGCGGATTGAACTTCTATGGAGAGCTGCCAGAGACTTACAATATCGTAATAAATGCTGAAAATCCCCTGATTAAGCGCATTATGGAAGAGAAAGGCACTGAGGCATTCACCGCAGACAATGTTTTACTCAAACAGGTGACCGACCTCGCTCTGCTCGCCAACAATATGCTCAAAGGCAAAGAGCTCAGCGAATTTATCAAACGCAGTGCTGAATTGCTGTAGTCCTAAGCGATGTGGGTTATATTACCCGTTTGAATTCCAATAACACGGCCCTGAAATAACAAAAAATTTCTACGCTCATGTTATTTGAAGTCTAATTAGCAGACTCAAAACTACTTATCAAGAAACTCCATCAACTCCTTAATAAGCATATCTATTTGCTCTTGTGATTGAAGCGTTTCGATGGGAAAACCCAGTGATACTACACGATAATCCCCCTCATATGCCACTCCGGCTGAGATATTATTGTCAGAATATCTGAAAATAGTATATGCATTCTTGTCGGCAGGGACAAGTCCATCCGGACTTTCTATTTGATAACGATGAGGATTGGGCTTAGTGAAGAATGAATAAGAGGATAATGGCAGTCCGAAAGGATTCTGAACCATCTTAACATCACATCCCACAGTAGCATTGTTGGTCATCCATTTGTATTTGAGTACGCCGGTGATAAAATCACGCATAGGATTAATAACGTCTGCCATCATTACGGAGTCGATCTGGTAGTCATATATCTTATCCCAGGCATCTGTCGCAATATTGGCACCTGAGATTAGCATATTTCCGCCGGAGGCGGCATATTCTCGCAGAGTCTCCTGCAAATCGGCAGGAAAGACGCTATAGCGTAATTTACTTGCACCATCTCTTCCGGTCAGAGTGGTGATCTGTTTTCCGCATATAAGATCGAGTACCGGATATTTATCCGGATTTACAGCACCGGAGGTCAATGCTTCACGGGAGGTCGAGACAAAGTCATAACCTGCCCGCATCAGCGCCAGACCATGATAATAGGGATAATCGAAGGTATTTCCCGCAAAGGATTTGGTCTCATAATCGGAATAGGAGGCGCCAAAGCCCGCAGCATCATCATCCATCCAGGGGATTGCGCGGCGGAACTCATACTGCGATCCGATATGGGAAATATCGTAAATATAGGGGACTCCTCGGTCGATATGGTCCAGGAATCCTCCATAGGTGGAGTCACGGGTAGCGAAAGAGGAAGGGGCTGCAACCCTGTCAAAGTTATTCACCACAAGCACGGTCTTACCCTTGGCAACCACTCTCGTAGAGCGTGAGTCTGCCAGACCCACGGAGAGTATCTCAGAGGGAAAACTCTCGCCACCCTCATTGACAGCAGTCACTTTGAAACTATAGATCTTCCCTGGTTCGATATTCACACTAAAGGAATTGCCATTCACTGGCACTCCATTGTCAAATCCACCGTCGTCGACTCTGGTATAGAGCATATAACTGCGTGTGTTTGCAGTACTCTCCAGACGGTCAACGCGTGGCTCCCATTTCAGCTGCGCCTGATATTTTTTGCCTGATTCGGTGATTTCAGCCGAGAAAGCACGTACAGGCAATGGTTGGACAATATAAGGAGTGTCTTTGAGCCATGATAGATACTTGAGCATACCCTTGTAAATTGATCTGGAAACCACAAATCTGAATGCAGGATCGAGTCCATAGCGCATATCAGCCAGGTTCTGGTGGGAGAGGAGCTCGAGCAGCATTGCCGGTACCTCCGGTGAGCGAGACTCCGAGTAGGCTTTATCCCACATTCCCCGTCGCGACCATTCAGGTTCGAAGAGGGCGCGGATATCATCTACAATCTGTGTCTGTACTATGTCGTTGTAATCACGGGCAATGGATCTTTTCACTCCATAGGGATATTCATCTTGATCCATAGAAAGGCGTGTGTAGATTGCAAGCGTACCTATGATTGAATCGGTGAGTGTTGTACCTGCATCTGTATGGAATGCGAATGAAAGGTCTATTGGTATGTTGTATCCTACACGGTCGGGCTTTAAATAGGAGCCATCGGTGAGGATATTTACCCACATTCCGCGTGACTGGTAGTCGTCGTTGTAGTCGGTAAAGTTACGGTTTACCGAATAAATGGTATCGTTAAATCCCGCCCACTGTAACCAATACCTTGAGCCCTCTGTATAACGCGGATAACCTGAGATTTCAGGCTCTACGTCGAAGTTGGGTAGTACGGGATTACCCTCTTTGTCTGTGTCGGATGGTTTACGGGCTATGTTACCCATTCCTCCTCCAAACTTCACTGCATCAGCGGTTATAACATCTTTGTTACTCGAAGAATTGTTATTAAGGAAGACTCCCTTAGAGTTATTCGAACCTTTTGCGAAGGGAAATGTGCCCAGATAAATCCAGGTGCCGCCTCCCATAGTCTGATTGACAGAAAAACGGCTGGAGCCACCTTTGTGGCGTACCTCGTACTGGGCTGCTTCGGTGCTGTTTTTGAGCGTATGATAGGAGACGTAGACCGCATAATCGCCATCTTCCGGTATTTCAGGTATCCACTTAGCAGTGCTGTAGGTACCTCTGCGAGATCCTACCACTTTTGCCTCTACCACACGAGCGCTACCGAGTTTGAAAGGATTTTCCTTATAGACATAGTATGGTTTCATATGGGCAAAACCTGAATCGGGGGAGGATTTCCATTTGCCATCCTCAGAATATCCTGAACCAGGCTTATCATTATCCACAATCACTTCGTGCAATTGGTGATCACGTTCGCGAGGTAACAGCACATTAGCACCTGCATTCTCCAACATGGGAACAAGGAAAGGGAGGACGTAACTCTGAGTGTAGAGGTCCTCTACCGTCTCAAAAATCCTCGCTCTCTGCCATTCCCAGCGTTTTAATGACTGCTCGTAATAATATCCGTGACTCTGCCAGAGGGCGATATGGCTTCCTTCAAGACCTTTGGTCACCTTATAGCCTTTGGAGAGGTTGGTTACCAGAGGGACAGAGGGTCTTTTATTATTATCGGAGACCTTACGGCGGTACTCTCTAAGCACCTCGCTAGAGGTTTCCCCACTAAAATAACCGGAAACCAGTTCCTCGAGAGGAAGTCCTATGGCACTAAGGGTGAATGAGGATTTGTAGGCAGCGTATTTAGCCGGCATAAGAAGTTTTACAATGGCATAAATGTCCTTTACGTGCCGCTCTCGGAGAGGATACTCGCTGATTGAGGGTTTGAAGCGAATATTTAGCTTGTTTTTGCTTATTATAGCCCTATCCACAGCGATAGGGCCCATTATCGAGGCTTCCGCCGAGAGATAGTTCTGGATTGAATCGGTTACATTTTGGAATACTTCAGCAGTGGAACTGCGCTGTGCCTGGCTCACAAGAGGGAAAAGCAGCGCACAAATAGTGATGGTGATTAGTTTTCTCATTTCATTGAATAATTGGGGCAAAAATAGTTATATTTGTCCAGACTTAAAATAACTTACAATGAGAAAATTATCACTTGCAAATCTCCCCACTAAAATCGAAAAGCTTGTGCGTTGGAGCGCAGAAAAAGGAGTAAATATTTATATTAAACGCGACGACCAGACAGGAAGTGAATGGAACGGCAACAAAATTCGCAAACTTGAATTTGCCGTTCACGTGGCACGTGACAGGGGGTGCAACCTGCTGATTACCTGTGGAGGCATACAGAGCAACCATTGCAGAGCCACCGTTGCTGCGGCTACAAGACTAGGCATGAAAGCCGCAGTGTTGTTGAGAATAGAAGAGGAGCCCCCTGTGGAAGGCAATTATTTCCTGGACCGTCTTATGGGTGCCGATGTGCGTTTCTGTACCCGTCCCGAATATAGTAACAGCCGCACAGCGATAATGGAAGAAATGGCTCAGGAGTATCGTAAAAAAGGATTTAAACCTTATATTATCCCCGAAGGTGCCTCTTATCCGGTGGGTGCGCTGGGATATTTCTACTGTATGAAAGAGATTGTAGAGCAGGAAGAGAAGATGGGTATTACTTTTGATACCATCGTTGTGGCTACCGGTTCAGGAGGTACCCATACCGGCCTTACACTGGCTAATATGCTTCTGGGCCTAGGAAAAAGGGTGGTAGGTATGGCTGTTTGTGATGATAACGCCTATTTTCAGAATGTCGCTATGCAAATGACTCCGGGAGCGCTGGAGTATCTTGTGGAGCAGGGAGAAATCACCCGCAAACAGGCTGAGGAGTTTGCATCAAAGGTGAAACCTTCCGATTTTGAATATATTGACGGCTATGTAGGCATAGGATATGCTAAGAGCCGTCCGGAAGAGTTGGAGCACATTAGGCGTATTGCCACTCTGGAAGGTGTTGTGTTCGATCCCGTTTACACAGGAAAGGCTACATATGGTCTGGATTGTGAGTTGCGCAAAGGCGGAGCATTTGAAAAGTCACAGAATATCCTCTTTATCCATACCGGAGGAATCTTCGGACTCTTCCCCGTATCACGCTCATTTTCGTTTAAATAAAAGAAGTACTGCAGTTCCAATCAGGATTGCAATCACATTAGCTACCAGGTCCCATATATCTGTTACACGGTCTGCGGTGAACAATCCTTGTGACAATTCGAGGAGGAATGCTAAAATAATTCCTGTCATTCCGACATAGAAGAGAGTTCTCCAGTAATTCTTCCTCGGAGAAGCAAAGTACGCGAGAAAAGGATAGGGGAGGAACATCAGAAAGTGGATACATTTATCAATAGGTATCCCCAGAATATCGGTACGTTTAATACCAAGGTCTATGCCTGCAAAGCTCGCAAGGGAGAGAAACAGCAAAGCTGCTATATATAAGAGAAAGAGTATTTTTGAAAAGATTCTCATATTAGTACTTAATTATAATGACCTGTTGCGCATCTTGCGCTGCAGACGTGTGAAGTCATCTTCCATTTTGACTTTGTCTATGATGCTGGTCACTACAGTCCAAATCTCGCTCTCCTTAGAATAATCAGCCTTGCAGATAAAGTTGACACGTTCCTGACGTAACAATTTCTGAGCCGTGCGGAATTTTTCCTTTCGTGCAGGCTGATATACCGCAATCGAGTTGCCTCCAAACATCTTTACTATCTTCATACAGGGAATATCTGTCTCGCCGTCACCGAAATAGATCATATTATTGAAAGGGATAAGCTTAGTTTCATCCTTTTGACTCTCATTGACCCTGGTCTTATCGCTGATATCCATGATACCCTTTGTGATTTTAAAGAGAAATTGTGTCTTGCCGGTAAAATCTACTGCTACTGCGGGCCATACAGCTACATTGTCCTGGTCATACCAGAAAGAAGAGGCGAATATCTTCTTAAATTCCTTTGCTATCTCAGTTCCTTCAATCATTTCTGTCAATCCGGAGGAATTGATGTAATGCTCAACGACCACTCCTTTTTTACGTCCATATTCGTTTATAAGTGAGAACCACTCCCTCACTCCGGGAAAAAGCTCTATAGATTTGCCGAAAGAGACGAAGGATTCCCGCTTCAGCGAAATGCCTGCACTTTTTGCTTCATCTATCATCAGCTTCATATAGGCAAGAATATGGCTCATTTCCTGTCCGGCCGAAACAGCATCACTGTTTTGCCAAAACTCTTCCGGAGTCTTTCCGATGGCTTGTATAAACCCGAATTCCTGCATATTGCCCGGTGAAAGCGTACCGTCGAAATCATAAATGAGAGCTACAATAGGTTTTTTTCTTCGCATAATTATTGTTTTTTACCCCATATTCCATAAAATTACCCCAAGGGGTGCAATTTCGCCACTTTGTCGCTAATTCTATCCCTTAATTTTTAATATATAAAGGCGCTAAGATATCTTAGCGCTCAAATTAATGAGAAATGGCGAGGGACAAAATTACACACTTTTTCACTTATTTTCAAAATAGTGCGGGTTTGTATTGGGACCGAGAGGTTCTGAGCAACATCGACGGTATCTCATATACTTACGGTCAGATCTGCGACAACATCGAGAGGTTACATATACTCTTCGAGGCTGCAGGTCTTAAAAAGGGTGATAAAGTTGCTATTTGTGCAAAAAACTCAGCACAGTGGTGCGTGGCGTTCCTTGCTTCTACAGCTTATGAAACAGTAACTGTGCCTTTGCTCCATGACTTTCATCCCGAGAGCATTGCAGCACTTGTAAACCATTCGGAAAGTAAACTACTTTTCACAAATACAGAGATCTGGCAGAAGCTCGATATTGAGAGCATGCCCCTTCTCCAGGTAGCTGTAAATGTAGAAGACTACACAATATTGTATAACACAATCGGAGCCGGATTGGAGGATTGTCTTGCTAATCTTGAGACTCTTTTTTCTACCAAGTTCCCCAATTTCTCAATCAAGGATGTACGTTATCCTACAGACAATTTGGACGATCTGGCTCTGATTAATTATACATCAGGTACTACCAGTGACCCCAAAGGAGTGATGCTGACTTACGGTAACGTCAGTTCCAACACAACTTATGCCATTGACACGATTCCCAATTCTCCGAAGAACAATATTGTTTCAATGCTTCCATTGGCCCACATGTATGGAATGGCATTTGAGTTCCTCTACCAGGTTGCGGATGGTTGTCATGTTCATTTCCTCGGTAAAGTGCCTTCTCCAAAAGTACTTCTCAACTCCTTTGCGAGGATACAACCCTTTATGATTGTTACCGTACCTCTCGTGATTGAGAAAATTTTCCGCAATACCGTCTTTCCTACAATTCAGAAACCGACGATTAAAGCTTTGATGAAAGTTCCTTTCTTTTCAAGACTCATTAAGAATAGGGTAAGAAGCAAGATATTGGATGCTTTCGGCGGCAAAATCGAACATATTATCATTGGTGGTGCCGCTATCAATAAAGAAGTGGAGGATTGTATGAAAGATATCCGTCTGCCCTATACAGTAGGTTATGGCATGACTGAGTGTGCCCCGATCCTTGCGTATGAACACTGGAAGAAATTTGCCAAGCAATCCTGCGGTAAAGTTGTGGATAGGATGGAGCTAAGAATTGACTCCGAGGATCCGGAACATGTGGTTGGAGAGATCCAGGCACGAGGTGCAAATGTGATGTTGGGCTATTATAAAAATCCGGAGGCTACCGCAGCTGCCTTTACAGAGGATGGTTGGATGCGTACAGGCGACCTGGGTTTGATAGATAAAAAAGGCAACATCTTTATCAAAGGACGTAGTAAAAATATGATCCTCAGTGCCAATGGTCAGAATATCTATCCTGAGGAGATTGAGGACCGTCTCAACAACCAGCCCTATGTGGTGGAATCGGTTGTTATTGAAAGAGATAAACGAATCGTCGCTTTGGTCTATCCCGATTATGACAGGGTATCTCAGGCCTCAATGGACGAGAATGATCTGGCTAAACTTATGGAGGAGAATCGCATCAAACTCAATCTGATGCTCCCTCTCTATAGCCGTATTGCCAGGATAGAACTCCGTAAAAACGAATTTGAGAAGACACCGAAAAGATCTATAAAAAGATTCTTGTATAAATAATTTTAGTTGGGTTTCATTAATGGTGGCAGAGGGTTCGGCTAGTTCCGAATCCTCTGTTTTTTAGTCTCAACTAATAATCATATTTTTTCCAGAGGAGCTGCAGACGTCTTCGGATCTCATTTTCACGGGCATTCTGCCCGGGTTCATAGAATTTTCGCCCTTTGAGGGCGTCAGGAAGAAACTCCTGATCTACGAAATTGCCCTCGAAAGAGTGAGCATACTTATAATCTTTAGCATAACCGAGCTCCTTCATCAGTTCGGTAGGAGCATTTCGCAAGTGCAAGGGAATAGGCGGTGCCTCACTGGTACTCTTTACGAGTGCCATCGCCTCGTCTATAGCCATATAGGCACTATTGCTCTTGGGTGAGGTGGCCAGATATATGCAGGTCTGTGCCAGTATTATGCGACTTTCAGGCATTCCAATTTTGTGGACGGCATCAAAACAGCTCTGGGCAAGCAGAGCAGCGTTGGGATTGGCCAGCCCCACATCTTCAGAAGCCAGGATGAGCATTCTTCTTGCGATAAAGAGAGGATCTTCGCCTCCTGCAAGCATCCTTGCCATCCAATAGATAGCGGCATTGGGATCACTACCGCGAATACTTTTGATAAATGCGGAGATAATATCATAGTGCTGCTCACCATCCTTGTCATATAGAGCTATATTTTCCTGGAGGCGATCGGTCACTACATCATTGTCTATTATGATTTCACCCTCTTCAGGGAAAGTTGAGATGATAATCTCGAGGATATTATAGAGTTTGCGGGCGTCACCACCGGAGAATCTGAATAGGGCTTCGCTCTCTTTAACCTTTATTTTGCGTTGTTTCAGAATCTTGTCTTCTTTCAGAGCTCTCTTGAGCAGTACCTTGAGGTGCTCAACATCGAGGGATTTGAGTACATACACCTGGCAACGGGAGAGGAGAGGACTGATTACCTCGAAAGAGGGATTTTCGGTAGTGGCTCCGATAAGCACCACTGTACCGCTCTCAACCGCACCGAGCAATGCGTCCTGCTGTGCTTTGTTAAATCGGTGGATTTCATCAATAAAGAGGATTGGCGCACCTTTAGCGAACATTCTGCCGCTTTCAGCGCGCTGAATCACCTCACGCACATCCTTAACTCCTGAACTTACAGCGGATAATGTGTAGAATTCTCGATCAAGACTACCGGCAATAATACGTGCGAGGGTGGTTTTTCCCACTCCCGGGGGGCCCCAAAGGATAAATGAGCTCAATTGTTGACTTTGGAGCATATTACGCAACACTGCCCCAGGCGCCACTAAGTGCTCCTGTCCCACAAAGTCTTCAATCCTGGAAGGCCTCATCCGTTCTGCCAGAGGTTGCATCATAAATCATTTGTTTATTATGCAAAGATAACTAAAGAGTTGGAGTTTGTCAGCCTTAATTTGCCTAATAATTCTTAACTTTAAAATTTAATCATACTGAGAAGAGATCGATATGAAAATATTGCATACCAGCGACTGGCATATAGGCCAGACTTTTTACGATTATGACAGGACGGAGGAGCACAAATATTTTTTTGAACAATTAAAAAAGATAGTGAAGGATGAAAAACCCGACTTGTTGCTTGTCAGCGGGGATTTATTCCATACCTCTGCGCCCTCAATATCCGCCCAGGAGCTTTACAATGAATCTTTGCTCCAATTGCGTGATGAGGCTCTCGCCTTCGGGGGGATGCATATAGTTCTGATTGCGGGCAATCACGACAGTAGTTCCAAACTGGATGTTGATGGGCTGTTGTGGAAATATTTCAACACGGATGTAGTGGGTGCGGTGCCCAGAGATAATGACGAATCACCTAAGAATACGGAATTTTACGATTACGTATTCTCCAAACACATCATTCCTGTGAGGAAAACCAGAGAAAGCGAGGTTTTGGGCTATGTGGTGGCGGTTCCTCACTGCTACCCCCAGAATTTCCCCAATATCAATCCTGAGGATGGCAAGCAGGAGAGGATGAAAAGATTCATCAGTCTACTGTTGGAAAAATGTGCGGAACTCAATACTGAAGGGCTTCCTGTGATAATGACCGCACATACGCTGGTGACCGGAAGCAATATAAAGGGGCATGATGCGCTGATAATCGGAGGGCTGGATAACTCCGATCTCGGCACCTTCGGCAGCGGCTGGGACTATCTGGCGCTGGGACATATTCATTTCCCGCAGGAAATTAAAGGGAGCAACGGCAGAGCCCGATACAGCGGATCCCCAATTCCTATGAACTTCGAAGAGGGCTATGAGCACTTTGTAAATATAGTTGAGATTGAAAAGAGAGGAGAGATGCCGCAAGTGAGGCAGATTCCAATTGAACCTATCTTTAAAATGGAAACGCTCTCCGCGAAAGATCTTCCTGAAGGAAAACGCAGTTGCATGGATCTTCTTTCTGTTTTAGAGGCTTATCCTGCCCATAAAAAGGCCTATATCAGGCTTGAAGTACTTGAGAGGGGTGAGCTGCCCCCGGACTATATTCAGCTTGTTAAAACGGCTCTGACGGGCAAAAAGGCTCGATATTGTCTTGTAAAGCAGGAAATCCCCGACAAACCTTTAGAAGGCGAAGGCATTTACCTGACAGCGGCTCAAGTAGGTGCACTATCACCGCGTGATATGGCTGAAATCATCGTACCGGAACTCTTCGAAAAGAAGGAAGAGGGATACGCTGAGTTATTTGACCAGGCAGTGACAAATGTGAGTGAGCAGATAAATTAGTCAGATATGAAACTTCTCAAATTAAATATAAGAAACATTGCTTCAATATCTGAAGCTGAAATCGATTTTACAAAGGATATTTTTGCGACCGAATCCATATTCCTAATCTACGGTGAGACAGGTTCGGGCAAGACTACAATTTTGGATGCCATCTGTATTGCGCTTTACGGTCGTACTCCTCGTCTGGACAACTCCAGAACACAGAAAACAGTGCCGACTTACACACTTGGAGACGGCATTGTCAATATAATGGACACAAAACAGCTTCTCAAGGCGGATGCCTCAGAGGGGGAAGTCTCACTTTTTTTTACCGCTGCAAACGATAAAAATTATACGGCACAATGGAAAGTGAGCCGTGTTAGAGGCAGTACCGGGATAAAAGACCCTGAATGGACACTTATAGATGATGGCCGCTCTATTTTAATCAAACCCAATGCTCGCAACGAGGCGGAAAGGCACAATCTGGATGACCTTACAGGTCTTTCGTATGACCAGTTTTGCAAGACTGCGATGCTGGCTCAGGGGGAATTTACTCATTTTCTGAAGTCTAATGATGAAGAGAAATGTGAAATTCTTGAAAAGATTACCGGCAATACAGCTTATCGAATTGTGGGGAGTGAGATTAACATTCTTAAAAATAAGGCCGACTATGATGTCAAACTTGATAAAGATGTGTTGGGAAGAACAGTTATATGTGGCCTGAAATACAATCCGGAAGAAAATAGTTTTGAGGATTATACTAATGTCGTCAGTAATGAGATTTCCAAAATTGAAAAAGAGGCAAAAGATTTTGAGGAAAAAGCAGTTGTGGCGACTGAGCTGATTGGTGCAAAAGAGGCCTTAGAGAGCATTCGAGAGGCAGATGAGGAATATGAGGGTCAACTTTCAACGGAGGCGGCTTGTGTGAAAACCGCAGCTGCCCTTGTAATACTTCAGGGAGAGCGTCTGAAAGAGTTGGAAGCACATAAGGCTTCCCATCGGAGGATGCAAGCCAAAATTGATTCGCTTTCAGCGGATGTTTCAATGTATGAGAACTGGAATCTTATCGAGAATAGCTTACAGAAAGTACCTGTTTTGGAACAAAAAATCTCTCAGAATAAAGAGCAAATGAAAACTGCCAAATCGCAACTGACGGCGATAGAGGCTGAGAAGAAGGCGAAAGAAGAGGTGCGTGAAGCAATTAGAAAAAAAATAGTCGGTTTAGAGGAAGAGTACACTCAAAAGGAGAAAGAACTTGCTAAACTGGAACCTGAGAAAAGGAAGGCTCATAAGCGTCAACTAGAAGATTTACGTGTCAAGTTAGGGGAGGTGGAGAGAGTGGTTAGTATCCTGGCTGAGAAGGAAAAGGCTCTGAAAAGCCGACAGGAAGAGCTTTTAGGCAAGAAATCGGAGTTAGAAAAGAAGAAAAATAGTGTAACCGATCTTCTTGAAAAATATAACACATCTGTTACTAAGGAAGGGGCGGCAAAAGAGCTTTACGATAAAACTGCCACAGCGCTGGAGCAATTTGTCAGACTAAATGAAAATGGGGCTGCGCTTAGGGCCCTTGTCAAAGCAGATGATAATTGTCCTGTTTGTGGCAGAGAAGTAACTCAGGAAATATTGGATTCTTTTGATGATAATGCGATTAATGCATCCTTGCAGCACCTTGAAAAATCGCGTGATAATGCAAAAGCGGCTTGGAATGATAGTCTAAAGTCATTGAACGATGCTAAAACGGCATACGGAACTGAATACCGGCTCCTGGATGCAGATAAGAAAACTCTGCAAAAATTGGAAAACGAGTTGCAAAGTGAATCTGAAGCCATTTCACATTTTAAAGAGACAAACCATAGAATTCTGACTGATTGTCAGTTTGATTGGGATATGGGAGATCTTTCTGCTCATATAAGCAAACGCAAAGCCGAAACACTTGCTGAGTTAGAAAAGGCCTCAAAAACCCTCGAAATCATAGAGACTATTGAGAAAGAGATTGCGGGAATGCATAAAAGGATTGATGAGGTTAGGAAAAATGAGGAGAGTCCAACTGAGCTATCCGTTAAAGCGGTAGAACAAAAGCTAAATGAGGCTAAAACCCGTATCGCAGCTCTGGAAAGCGCTCTTACCGGGTTGGAAAAGGAGAGGGACAATTACATTGAGACGGCCGGGAAGTATATCACAATCGCGAATTGGAAAGAGAAATGGAATAGCAATAGGGAAGAATTTCTCACACAATTATCAGAGAAAACAGCCGATTATAACAAGCTAAAAAAGGATTCTCAAGACCTAAAACTCAAAGTAGATAGTTTAGGCGATGAGCTAGATAAAATAAAACTTAAAAGAGAAGAGTATTTTAAAACTTACCCCGATATTCAAAAGAGAACCGACGAGTTCGATGCAGCAGAGTTTTCTTCTGACGATCTGCGAAGAGTCGCTGCAGAGCCGATTTTAAGCAGGTGGGTAACCGTTATTTCCCGTACGGAAACTGCAAGGGAACAGATGAAGAGGATACAAAAGAAGAAAGAAGAGGCACAGGGGCGTTTTGATTCATTTAAAAAGAAATATCCTCGCATAGAAAACCCCGAATTCTATCTGAAAGGGGAGCCCCAACTCACTCTCCGGACTCCCAAAGAGTACCTCGAGACTCTTAAAAATAAATGGCTCGAATCAAAAGGCAAACTCACTCAGAGTGCTATATCAGAGCGTAAAGCACTGGAAAAAGCAGAGATACTTGAGAGAGAGATTGGGAACAAGATCAAGCTTGCAGCGCGTTGGAAGAGTCTCGATGCCGTTCTTGGTGGTCCTGAAGGCAAACGTTTTCGCGACGCAGCCATGCGGATGCTCTTCAGGGAAATACTCGGTAGAGCCAATGAAAGTCTAAGGCATATTGCACCGCACTACCAGCTCCATAACGAACCAGGCTCCATGGTTATACTCGTAAGGGATCTTGAGCAGGGTGGCTACACCAGAGCCACCAGTACGCTTTCCGGAGGAGAATCCTTTGTAGTCTCGCTGGCACTGGCACTCGGCCTTTCGACCTTCGGTAAAGAGGGCCTTGCAGTTGATACTATTTTCATAGATGAGGGATTCGGTACCCTAAGCGAGGATATTCTCGAAAGGGTAATTATAACACTTGAAGATCTCAAGAGATATGGCTGCAGGGTAGGTCTAATCAGCCACGTTCCCGCCTTGCGCAATAGAATTAGTGCGAAATTGGAGGTCAGGGATGGTAGGGTAAGGAAAGTCGTTTGACCTAAAAGTTCTGAGTTCCGAGTCCTGAGTTTCGAGTATGTTTTAGTCCAAGTAGTAATAAGTATTCAATAGGTTAAGGCGAATTTTAAGCCGACAGCATCGGCAATCATTATAAATGTAGAGAGTTGCATATCGGTTTCGCCTTTTTCGAGCATAGCAATATATTCGCGCTTTTTTCCTATTTTATCGGCAAGTTGCTTCTGGGTCATTCCCGCAGATTTGCGGGCATTTTTCAATACTTCTGCATAATACCAGGCACGAGACTTCGCATCGAACTCATCACGCGAAGCAGTGCCTTTTGCTCCGTACTCATCTTTAAACATCTCCTCGGCGGTAGGAAGATGTTTGAGTTTGTCTGTGTCAATCTTTGGTCTCATTACTGTAATGTATTTGTCTCAGGCCAAATGTAATAAATTTATTACATTTTGCAAAGAAATGCAAAAAATGCTTAAAGGAAGGTATGACTAGTCCGCATCCCGAACTAGTATCGCGTTGGCGACTACTCTTTCGCCTTGGTGGTCGAATTTTTTATTGTCGGAAGGGTGATTTACGATATTGCCATCGAAAACCATTGTTGAAGAGCCGCCGCCGTCGAGGTTGAGTGCATCGCGGCATCCCAGCCAACTCATTATCAGACTCAATTCGGTAGTGGAAACTCCTGCTGCTTCGGGGAATCGGCCATCAACGACCACGAAAACAACTGTGCCGTCAGTGCGTTTTCCAACTGCAGTACGAGGATGTCTGGTAGTGTTGAATTTATCAGGCGCCTGAGGTTCAAGTGCGCCATCCACAAACAGTATGGGGCCCGAAGTGAGTACATCTTCAGCGAAGATATACTTTTCCCAATTCCTGAGTTGATCGGCTTTAACTACATATAAATCGCCGTAGAGTATCGCTATCGCACCATTCTGACGGATGCTGCGTGACCAGAATGGAGTGGGTACATCTTTGTTGTTATCTGAGATTGTGGTTCCGTCCACTCTAGTATAAGTAACGCCTCCGTAGGGAGTTCTCATATTGAAGAATGAGCCGTTCAGGGCAGCTATAGCATTGAGATCAGCCGCAAGGGTAGATGTCCCTACAAGCGTTCCTTCCGGTGCTATGACTACGTCAAAATGGAATCCTGCCGGTATTTCCAGTACTGAAATGCACTGATTTGAGTTGAATAAATTCCCTTCGAAGAGATAATTATTGAATACTATTCCATCTTTCTCAGCCGTGGCTATTGCCTTAGCTGTGACAAATGTGACCGAATCGGAATTTTGCGCCGAAAGTGTTAGCGTGATTAGGGCCACCAACACGCTTAGGGCTATTTTGTTGACTATTTTAAACATATCTATATTGTTTGCCTTTTTATACAAATATAAGATTTATTCGTCTTATAATTCATAATACGCAACTCTGGATTATTCAAATAGCACAGCTCCGAAATGACAAAAAATTTCTTCGCTCTACATCTAACATTCAAAGAACATGGCTTCGAAAAAGCCAATTTTCTACGCTCATGTTCTTTAAATTAATTAAACGAGTTATTTCTTCAAATCAATACTTCACAATTTCTTAGGACAAATTATAACTCAACACTAATAACTATTTACTTATAACTTACTCGGAACTCAGAACTCAGAACTCCGGACTAATTACTTACTCGAAACTCTATGCTCAGAACTCAGGACTGACTAGTTATTCCAAATCGGCGCATCCATCCCAGGATGAGATAGGCCAGAGGTGTTCCCATTATAGCTTCGATGGCGAGTTTTGCCACAAATTGAAATGCTATCAGTTTCAGAATGTCAATCCAGGGCACTACACCTGCAAAAGCTATCAGCACAAAAGGGACTGTGTCGAAGAGATGGCCGGCAATAGAACTGCCAATTGTACGCACCCAGAGCCAACGCCCCTCAGTCCATTTTTTTATTCTCACCATAAGCCAGGCATTTGAGAGTTCTCCGCAGAGAAAGCCGGCGATGGAACCCAATACGAGACGGGGGACATAAGTGAAAACTCTATTATATGCCGAGGCAATGGCATCATTATAATCGGGTACAGGGAGAAATACGCCTATCCAGGTACATAGCACCAAAAGTATATTGCATGTCAAAGTGAGCAAAATCACACGTTTGGCAGTCTTGTAGCCCCATATTTCGGTAAGTACATCACCCAGCATGTAGGCGAATGGAAATGTAAGTGTGCCGGCATCAAAATAGATCCATTTGCCGATACCTACGATTTTTACTGCCATAATATTGGACACCAGATAGAGTGTCACGAAGACCGCAGAGACAATCACCAATGGGATGGGATAGGGGACTGTGCGGTTTTTTGAAGGGTTTTCCGCTACCTTATTCATATTCAGTTAAATATTTTGTGCAAATGTAATAATTTCGG